>JAGLSM010000082.1 GCA_023135745.1 Spirochaetota bacterium
AAAATGCACTGTTTGAGTACCAAATGGTTCAATATCCAAATAAATTTACATCAGTAAGTATGTTTCTTTGGGTAATTAATTAAATACGAGTTTGCATTTTCAAAAAAATAAGGTTGTGCAACGTCTCCTAGAAAGAATGTCATTCAACAAGTACATACCTTATCTAAGCTTTTTGCCCCATCGGGGCAAAAAGCTTAGATAATAATTTCCTTGACAGACATTTATCAATGAGATAATTTTAGTCTAATCATTTAGCACTGGAGATGAATATGAAAAAGAGTATTATATTTTTAATGATGATTGTGACTGTATTTTTATCCTGCAAGGGAGACGGCAAAAATAATAAAAATAAAGATCAGAGTACGTTACAGGATAGTAAATCACGTTTAAATCGTAGAAAAATATCAAATCTTGATCCAAAAACCTTTATTGAAATTCAGTTGGATCTTGGTAAAGAGTCTCGAAAATGGCAGGATATTCTGAGGAAAAAAAGAAATGAATACTTTGCTTCATATGGAATTACAGAGCAAAAGTTCTATCAGTATTCAATGCGGAACCGTAAAAATATCATGCGGTTTTTAAAAGATAATCCAAAATATGAAAAACTGATGAAACGTAGTCTGAACCTTCATCGATAGCTGATTATTCATTTTAATCTAACTTACTTTTAATGAATTTAACCTCTTATAATACTGTTATTAGAATCAGTGCATTCTGTTTAATTTTTATGCTGTCGTGCTCGGCTTCCTCAAAAAGAACCGGGCCAAGTGTAAGTCTTTTAGAGTTGCATAACAGAATTGATTATATACAAAAACAAAACGACAGCCTTAAGTATTTTTCAGCAGATGGTTTTTTTATATACAAAGATAAAAAAATGGATTTGAACCTTGGGATGAAGGTTAAATACGACAAAACTTCAAAATTTTCACGCATTCTATTTTTTAATAATATTGACAATAGTGTCTGGGGCGATCTTGTCGTTTTTAAAAACAGTGTTTCACTTTATTTTCCTACAAAAAAAACTTTGTATAAAGGCAAGATTGACAATTTCAACTTATACCCTTTTACAAGAATCAATATTCAGTTGTCTGAAATATTAAAACTTGCTTTTGCAAAAGTATATTTCATAAATAATTTTAAAAAAGCGGGTGCGAGAGATGTCGGAAAATATTTTCTGCTTTACATTAAGAATTCAGAACTTTGGCAAAAGTTGTATTTTGAAAAAAAGACATTAAATATCAGTAAAATCCAAATTTATAAAAAAAATAAGGAAAAAGCTCTTCTCAGGTATGCATATTATAAATTGATTAATGGCAATAATATTCCTATGAGAAGCGAACTTCATATAAGGAAAAGGGGACTAAGGGTCATTTCATGGTATTCCAAGGTGTTCTTCAAGTACAGATATAAAACAGGAGATGAAATTCTAAATTTACCTGTTGATATAATTATTCATAATAATTAATTTTTTCCTTGCGTACTTTGTGAAACTGAGGTATAAAGAATAAAAACTGAAGTTTAAAGGTAGGACGCTTGTATGCAGATCACTGACATCAGAGTTAAAAATGTGGAAGGTGATGGGAAATTAAAAGCTTATGTTTCTATCACGTTTGATGATTGTTTTGTCGTCCATAACATCAAGGTTATTGATGGAAAAAGCGGTATATTTGTTGCAATGCCGACTAGAAAGACAAAGACAGGTGAGTATAAGGATGTTGCTCATCCAATTAATACCGAATTTCGAAGCGAATTGCAGTCTGCGATACTAAAGGCTTATGAGGAGCAGTTAAACTAAGTATTTTAAAATGATGAATAAAATAGATTTTGTAAAAATGCATGGGGCCGGTAATGATTACATCTATGTCAGTACTTTTGACCAGGATGTAAACGATTTATCGGCTTTTTCAATTCAAGCCAGCGATAGACATTTTGGTATCGGTGGAGACGGTGTTATTTTTATAATGCCTTCAGATAAGGCTGACGCCAGGATGAGGATGTTCAATCAGGATGGCAGTGAGGCCGAAATGTGCGGCAATGGAATCCGCTGTCTTGCCAAATACATTGTTGATAATAAAATTGCTGAAGGTCCGATAGTAAAAGTTGAAACGGGCAGAGGTATTCTTGATCTTGAAATATTCAAAAATAATGCCGGACTTGTTGATATTGTAAAAGTCAATATGGGTATTCCCATTCTTGATCCGAAACTAATACCTGTTGCAGGAATTAATTCAAATCCTGTTGTAAATGAAGAAATTAATATATACGGAAGCAAATTTAGTATTACTTCCCTGTCTATGGGGAATCCTCACGCGGTTATCTTTGTTAAAAATCTTGATAAGTATCCTGTTGCTGAAGATGGGGCTCTGATCGAAAATTCCCGCTTTTTTCCAAAAAGGGTTAACGTTGAATTTGTTGAAATACTAAAAGACGGATTTGTAAAACAAAGGACATGGGAGAGAGGTTCAGGCGAAACCCTTGCATGCGGGACCGGTGCTGCTGCAGTTTGTGCCGCGTTAAAACTTAACGGGATTATGGATGGTTCTGTTGAAGTTGAACTTTTAGGCGGAGTTCTTACGGTAGAATGGGCTGAATCCGGAGAAATTTTCATGAAGGGTCCTGCCGTTGAGGTTTTCAATGGTAAATATCAGATTAAATAAATACTAATTGTCTATTCAAATACTTGACGCTGGCGCATGATTTTAATAACTTTAACCTTCACATTAGAAAACACTTTGTTATAGATAAATAGGAGGACGGCTTTAATGGAGAAGCTATCATTGGCTGTTGAACACAGAACAGAAACAGGAAAATGTGTTAATAAAAGGTTAAGAAAAACAGGCAAAATTCCTGCAGTTATTTATGGCAAAAGCGGTACAAGACCTATTTCTGTTGATAAACTGGAATTTGACAAAAAATTTAAACATGTATCAGAAAATGTATTCATCGATCTGCAAATCTCAGACGGTACCAATCAGCAAGCCGTTATAAAAGATTATCAAAAATCCATTCTTTCAGGGAATTTGGTGCATATTGATTTTTATGAGATCGTTAAAGGTAAAAAACTTCATCTTAACATACCTGTTAGACTTACGGGTATTCCAGTCGGAGTCCGTGTAGGCGGTGGTTTGCTTGAAAATTTTCTACATGATGTTCAGGTTGAATGTCTTCCTAAGGACATTCCTGAAGAAATAACGGTTGATGTTACTGATCTTGAAATTCATAAATCAATTCATATTAGGGATATTGATTTTCCTGAGGGTGTAACCTGCTTGACATCCGCGGATTCATCGATTGCCTCTGTTGCTGGTAAAAAGATGGAAGAAGAGATCGAAGAGGAAGATGAAGAAGAGGTTGAAGAAGAAGAAAAACCCTCAGAATAATTTTTCCTTAAGATTATTTTTTCGATTGGGGCAGTTTTGAAATTAATTGTCGGTTTAGGAAATCCTGGAGAACAGTACAAGTTTTCGCGTCATAATCTTGGTTTTATGGCTTTAGATTCTTATACTGATCGTTTAAAAATTCCAATAAATAAAAAAAAGAAAAAAACGCTTTTTGGCAAATGTGTAATAAACGGTGAGGATACTGTATTTCTAAAACCTCAGACCTTCATGAATCAAAGTGGAGAAGCCGTGCTTTATATGGCGAGTTTTCTAAAGATACATACCTCTGACATTATTGTAATATGTGATGATATCAACCTTGATTTCGGAGAAATCAGGATAAGGCCGTCAGGTTCTGACGGTGGTCATAACGGTCTAAAATCTCTTATTTCTTCTTTACAAACGACTGAATTTCCGCGAATAAGGATGGGAGTGGGGCTTCCTCTGCCCAGTAATCAGCTGGAAGAGCATGTTCTTGATCCTTTTTCAAAGGAAGAATCAAAACTTATAAAGCCATTTCTTGATAAACATTGCGACGCACTTGATTTGATTCTCAATTATTCAATAGAAAAGGCTATGAATGATTTTAACGGAAAAATTACTCAAAATAGTTGAGGAAACCGTATCACGCTTTAGTCTGATTAATCCAGGTGATAGAATTCTTGTCGCGCTTTCCGGAGGGCCTGATTCTGTTGCAATGACCAGACTACTCTTATTGCTTAGGGAAAAAATACAGATTCATATTGCCTGCGCCCATCTTAATCATGGATTCAGGGACAAAGAGTCCGATAATGATGAACAGTTTTCAAAGGAATTTTCGAATAATTTAAATTTATCATTTTTTTCAAAAAAAGTAAATCTGCCTGGAATAATAAAAAAATCATACGGTTCAGCCCAAATGGTCGCGCGTGAAGTAAGATACGCATTCCTGGAAGATATAGCTCAGAAAAATGATTACAACAAAATAGCTATTGCCCATACGAAGGATGACCGTATAGAAACTCTTTTGCTTAAGCTTTTTTCAGGAACAAGCCCGGCAGGACTTTCATCAATACCTTTTAGCAGGGAACAATACATAAGGCCTTTGGCGCATATATTTAAAAAACAGCTTAAGTCTATTCTTAAAGATATGAAGCAGCCATACGTTATAGATTCTTCAAATCAAAGTAATGGTTATAAAAGAAATATGTTAAGAAACCGGGTTATGCCGGTACTGTCAAAATCCTTCCCGGGATACGAAGAAAGGCTTCTTAGTCTGATTAATATAATAAATGACGAAAATAAGTATTGGAAAGAAGAATTCAAAAGAAATAAAAAGTATGGTTTAAACAAATATTCTCTTGGGGTATCTTTCGAACTTGTAAAATTATCAGATGCGCCTCTTGTTATGATAAAAAGAATTATATCTGAAGTATCATTTAATATTTCCGGCTTAGGGCGAGGTCCCGGCAGCAGTTTTTATAAAAAAATTGAATCTTTTTTATCTTCACCCAAAAATGGGAGGATTTGGTTTAAAAACAGATTTATAATCATTACTGAACTGGATGGAAGACTCTGTATAGAAAAGTACAAAAAGACATCGATTGAGACCGGATTCAGCCAAAGTTGTGGTGAAGGATTATTTGATTTCCCCTGGGGGAAAATTGAAATTTCAAGAGAGTCACCGCCTTTTACAGATAGAAATTTCTTTCAAGAGCAGGCAAAAAAGGGTATATTTTGGTTTAATTTGAGTAATGTATCATTGCCTTTTAATATTAGAAACCGGAAAAACGGAGATAGAATAAGAATTTCAAAAACCGGTTCTAAAAAAGTAAAAGATTTATTAATAGATAATAAAATCCCTCTCAGGGAAAGGCTTAATTGTACAATTGTAGAGAGCGCAGGTTCTGTAATTGCCTCTATCCTTCCGGATTCTCCGGCAAAAAGCAGGTTGGCTGAGCATTCTCTGATCATGGATAATAAAGAGGCAATTGTTCTTAAAATTAGGAAGTCTGGTTGATGAAGATTCTTGAATCGTCATACGAAGTGATGATAACATCGCAGGAGATACAAAAGAAGGTTATCTATCTTGCGGATTTAATTAATGAAGATTATAAAGATAAAAACCCTATTCTGGTCTGTAATTTAAAGGGTGCTTTTATCTTTCTTTCGGATTTCTGCCGTTGTCTTACAATTCCGCATGAAGTTGATTTTATGTCAACATCGAGCTATAAAAAAGGGATGGAAACAAGCGGAATTGTACGTATTGTCAAGGATCTTAAAACCAATATTATTGGCAGGAATGTTTTAATTATTGAAGATATTGTTGATACAGGTTTAACGCTAAATTATATAAAAAAATTTTTAGCTTTGCACAATCCTCTTTCTATCAGGGTTGTCAGTCTTCTAAATAAAAAAGACAGGCGAAAGATTGAAGTTGATGTGGATTATATTGGATTTGAAATACCTGATAAATTCATAATAGGTTACGGTCTTGATTATGAAGAAAAATACAGGGGATTGAAATATATAGCTGAGTTAATAGATATAAAAAACATGGATAAATAATTGGAGATAAAAATGAATAAATTATTATTTGATGGTGATAAGAATGATAAGGGGCAAAACAAGAGAAATGTGCCCCTTCCTCCCGGTAAGAATCAAAAACCAAATAAAAATTTGATGATTATTTTCTTTTTTGTTGGTATGGCATTATTGCTTTTATATTTGGTTAACAATGTAAATAAAGTTGATTCAAAAAAATTAAGCTACATGGATTTTTTAACAAGAGTTGAAGCCGGTAAAGTAGACTCAGTTGTTATAAAAAACAGGGATATTTCCGGTACTCTCAAAGGTAAGGTAAAATTCACAACATATATTCCATACAATGATCCCAATTTAATTAATCGTCTTAAAAAGGCAAAGGTTAATTTTAGAGGGGAAGCAAAGTCCGGTTTTTCTCTTCTTGGTATGCTGATAAGTTTTTTGCCGTGGTTGATTCTGCTTTTAATTCTGTGGTTTGTAATGATGAGACAGATGCAGGGCGGAGGTAACAAAGCGCTCTCATTTGGAAAGAGCAAGGCAAAAGAATTTCAATCACACATGAAAACTGTAACTTTTGATGATGTAGCGGGAGTAGAGGAGGCAAAGCAGGAGCTTCAGGAAATTATTGAGTTTCTGACTGAGCCGGAGAAATTCAAGAAACTGGGCGCAAGAATTCCAAAGGGTGTTCTTCTTGTTGGAGCTCCTGGAACGGGTAAGACACTTCTTGCCAGAGCGGTTGCCGGAGAGGCGGGAGTTCCCTTTTTTAGTATAAGCGGTTCAGATTTTGTAGAAATGTTTGTAGGTGTCGGAGCCTCCAGAGTAAGGGATCTTTTTGATCAGGGAAAAAAGAAGGCTCCATGTATAATTTTTATAGATGAACTTGATGCTGTGGGAAGATCAAGAGGTGCAGGATACGGGGGCGGTCACGATGAACGTGAACAGACCCTTAATCAGATGCTGGTTGAAATGGACGGTTTTGAAGCGACTCAAAGTCTTATTCTCATGGCAGCAACGAACAGGCCGGATGTTCTTGATCCGGCGCTCTTAAGACCGGGCAGATTTGACAGACAGGTTGTAGTAAATGTTCCTGATATTAGGGGCAGGGAAGCGATACTGAAGGTACATACTACGGATCTACCGCTATCAAACGAAGTTGACTTGTCTGTCATAGCAAGGGGTACTCCCGGATTTACAGGAGCTGACCTTGAAAACATGGTTAATGAGGCAGCTCTTCTCGCGGCCAGGCATAATAAAAAGAAAATTGGAACATTTGAAATAGAGGAAGCAAAGGATAAGGTATTAATGGGTCCTGAGAGAAAGAGCCTGGTCATAAGCGAAGAAGAAAAGGTCAATACTGCGTATCATGAAGCAGGTCACGCCCTTCTTGGATATATTCTGCCTCATACCGATCCAATACATAAGGTAACTATTATACCAAGAGGCAGAGCGCTGGGATTAACCCAGTCCCTTCCGGTTGATGAAAGACATACTCATACAAAGGAATATCTTTTGGATCAGATAACCCTCTTAATGGGCGGCCGGGTGGCGGAAGACTTCGTTTTGTCCGGAAGTATAACAACCGGAGCTTCCAACGATATTGAGAGGGCAACCCTTATAGCAAGGGCTATGGTTTGTGAATGGGGGATGAGTGAGAAGATGGGTCCGCTTTCCTACGGGCAGAAGGAACAGCCTATTTTTATTGGGAAAGAGATTGCAAGACATAAGGACTACAGTGAAAAAACTGCAGAAACAATTGATTCAGAGATAAAAAGTATTGTAGAAAGCGGTTTAAAAAGGGCGAAGGTTCTTCTTAAAATGAATGTTAATGGCCTGGAAGCTCTGGGAAAACAACTCCTGCTGGATGAGGTTGTTGACGCTGAAGGGTTAACCAAACTGTTTAAGAAGCACAAGGTCTTCCCGATTAAAAAGGAAAATCCG
>JAGLSM010000083.1 GCA_023135745.1 Spirochaetota bacterium
AAGTATAACGACATGAATCTGGATGAATTAAAAAAGACGCATGAGGATTTATTGGAAGAGGCAATGAACCTGCGCTTTCACGAGGTGATTGGGCAGCTTAATAATCCAATGAGAAAAAGAATAGTCAGAAGATCTCTTGCGAGAATTAATACCATTTTAAATGAATATAAACTTGGTATTAGAAAACAAAAGGAAAATAAATAAGATGGCAGAACAGGTAAAAAAAGCTCATAAAAAAGCACAGTCCGGCGTAGTTGTCAGTGACAAAATGGATAAAACGATTGTTATTTCAATAACAAAGCTGAAAAAACATCCATTATATGGAAAGATTATGAGAAAAACTAAAAGAATAAAGGCTCATGATGAGAAGAATGAGTGCAATATTGGGGACACTGTAAGAGTTATTGAATGCCGTCCAATATCAAAAGAAAAATGCTGGTGTTTGGATGCCATAATTGAGAGAGCCAAATAGGTTATTTAATTTAATTAAGAGGAATCGATATGATACAGACAGAAACTTTTTTGGATATTGCGGATAACAGCGGAGCAAAAAAAGTACAATGTATAAAGGTTCTTGGTGGCTCAAAGAGAAGGTATGCCAGGGTCGGAGATTTAATAAAAGCAGCAGTAAAAGATGCAGTACCAAACAGCAATATTAAGAAAGGTGAAGTTGTCTTAGCTGTTGTTGTTAGAACAAAAAAAGGATATAGGCGGCCTGATGGTTCCTATATAGCTTTTGACCGTAATTCTGCAGTCATTGTAGATGTTCAAAAAAATCCACGGGGTACACGTATCTTTGGTCCTGTTGCACGGGAATTAAGAGAAAAGGATTTTATGAAGATTGTATCTTTGGCTCCTGAGGTCCTATAAACGAGGTGATATGTGAAAAATACAAAAAAACAAATACAAAGTTTACAAGGTAAAAATACAAAGCTCCGTAAGGATGATAATGTACTCCTGATGTCCGGTAAGGATAAGGGTAAGACTGGGCGTATCCTTTATATTGACCGTAAAAAAGGAAGAGTTATAGTTGAAAAAGTCAACATGGTAAAAAAAATGCAGCGTCCTACCCAGGAGAATCCAAAAGGCGGAATTCTTGAGATAGAAGCGGCTATGCATATATCCAATTTAATGTTGGTTGATCCAAAGAATAATAAGCAGACCAGGCTTGGCTATGAATTTGACGGTGAAGGTAATAAAGTAAGAATTGCTAAAAAGAGTGGGAAACCGATTTAGGGAGCTGATGAAAGATGATGCCGAGAATAAAAAAGAAATATCAAAAAGAAGTAATTCCAAACTTAAAAAAGGAATTAAAATATAAAACTGTAATGGCAGTGCCAAAACTTAGTAAAATTGTTCTTAATATGGGCGTTGGCACAGCAGTTATAAATAAAAATGAGATAGAATCAGCTGTTAAGCAGCTAACAGCGATATCCGGTCAAAAAGCTGTAAAAACCTATGCTAAAAAAGATATTTCTAATTTTAAGATTAGAAAAGGTAATGCAATCGGTGCAAAGGTTACTTTAAGAGGTGATAATATGTATCATTTCTATGACAGACTTATCAATATTTCTCTTCCAAACGTAAGAGACTTTAGAGGGGTATCTACAAAGAGTGTAGACGGTCGAGGAAATTATGCTATGGGAATAAAAGAGCAGATAATTTTTCCGGAAATAGATTATGACAAGGTTGAACGTATCAGAGGTCTTGATATTGTTATTAATACAACTGCAAAAACTGACAAAGAGGCGCTGGGATTATTAACTCACCTTGGAATGCCTTTTACAAAAAAACAAGGTGCGGAGGGATAAATTATGGCAAAAAAATCTATGGTTGAAAAACAAAAAAAACCACAGAAATATAAAACTCGTGCGTACAATAGGTGTAAGATATGCGGGAGACCTAGGGGTTATATGCGGGATTTTCAAATGTGCAGGATTTGTTTTAGAAAATTAGCCAGTGAAGGAATGATACCCGGAGTAAAAAAATCAAGCTGGTAAAATAAGGAGAATTCAATTGAGTGTTTCAGATCCAATAGGGAATATGTTAACAAAAATTAGAAATGCTGCAATGGCTAAGCATGAAAAGGTAGATATACCAAGCTCAAGAATGAAGATTGAGATTGTTAAGATATTTAAAAATGAAGGTTTTGTAAAAAATTTCAAGCTGATTGATGATAAAAAACAAGGTTTAATAAGAATATTTTTAAAGTACACTGTAGACCAGGCTAAGGTTTCGGCTATACAGGGTATAAAAAGGATTTCAAAACCGGGACTAAGAGATTATAAGTGTGCCCCTGAAGTTCCAAGGATACTAAACGGACTTGGTACAGTTGTTGTTACAACATCAAAAGGTGTTCTAACTGATAGAAAAGCTAGAGAAAATAACGTAGGCGGCGAAGTTGTCTGTTATATTTGGTAGAGGATAATATGGAAAAAAAGATAAAACGAACTAATTCAAGAATTGGAGATAATCCAATTGTGATTCCTTCCGGAGTAGAAGTTAAAAGTGAAAACGGGAAGGTCATAGTTAAGGGTGCAAAAGGCAGTCTTGAAGTAAAACGCCCTGAAGGAGTTGATCTTAATATTGAAGAAGGAAAAGTTATAGTAGTAAATCTTGAAAAGTCTAAAAAGGCAAAACCATTTCATGGTCTTTTAAGAGCTCTTGTAAATAATATGATTATTGGAGTTTCACAGGGATTTGAAAAAGTTCTTTTAATAGAAGGTGTTGGTTATAAAGCAGCAGTTCAGGGTAAAATACTGGATGTAAATGTTGGTTATTCCAATCCTGTTAAGTATCAAATTCCCGAAGATGTATCAATTGAAGTTGTAAAAAACACTTATGTTAAGATATCCGGAATTGATAAGGTGAGAGTTGGTCAGACTGCAGCGGAAATTAGAAAAATAAGACCTCCGGAACCCTATAAAGGCAAGGGTATCCGTTATGAAAATGAATATATTAAGAGAAAAGTTGGAAAGTCCGGAGCGAAAGGGTAGACAGGATCATGCGTAAGAAAGTAAAACTTGAAAAAATCAAAAGACGCTTTAGAAGGAAGTTAAGCATAAGAGGGAAGATCAGCGGAACAGCCGCTGTTCCCAGATTAAGTGTATTTAGAAGTAATAAGAATTTGGCAATTCAGGCAATAGATGATGCAAACTCCAAAACCTTATGCTCCATATCTACATACCAAAAGGAAATTACTTCCAGGAAGTGCGATAAAGAGGCAGCAAAAGAACTTGGTGAAAAGCTTGGCGAAAAACTTTTGGAATTAAAAATAAAAAAAGCGGTTTTTGATCGAAATGGCTATTTCTATCATGGAAAAATTGCGGCAATTGCTGACGGAATAAGATCAAAAAAGATCCAGTTATAAAAAGGGAGAAAATAAATGCATCCTAAGTTGATGGATAAAAACGAAATTGATAATCTTGAAGAAAAACTTATTAAATTAAACAGGGTTGCCAAAGTAGTAAAAGGCGGACGCCGTTTTTCATTTTGTGCTCTAATGGTTGTTGGAGATAAAAAGGGCAGGGTCGGCTTAGGATACGGGAAGGCCAAAGAGGTACCTGAGGCCATTCGAAAAGGCGTTGAAGATGCAAAAAAGAATTTGATAAAAATTGATCTTAAAAAAAATACTATTCCGCATATTGTAAATTCAAATTTTGGAGCGGCTAAAGTTCTTTTGAAACCTGCTGCTCCCGGTACTGGTATTATTGCCGGAGGACCTGTTAGGGCGGTTGTTGAACACGCCGGTGTTAGAGATCTTCTTTCTAAATCAATGGGTTCATCAAATCAGATAAATATTGCAAAGGCTACTTTTAAAGGACTTAAAAGTTTAATGAGTTTAAAATCTGTAGCTGAAAGAAGAGGGAAGAAAATCAATGATTTTTTTCTAAATACAAATGATGCTGTCGATTCAAAACCAGAAAAAGAAGAGCCGCAGCAGGATAAACAGGAAAAAGAAAATTCAAGTCCTGAAGTTCTGACATAGGGGTGTAAAAATGGCAAAAAAACAGAAAATTGAAGTAAAGCTTGTTAAAAGTGCAATTGGAAGCAATAAAAACCAAAGAGGGACTTTGCGGTCTTTAGGATTGAGAAAGCTTGGAAGAGTTCGTCTTCATGATAAAAATGATGTAATTATGGGAATGGTGGATAAAGTTTCACATTTGGTAGTTACTAAAGACGTGTAAATCTGTAAAAAGGAACCAGGGAATAAAATGAATGATTTTGAATTAAAACCTTCAAAAAGTGTAACAAAAAAAAGAAAGAGAATAGGCCGCGGCCCGGGTTCCGGACAGGGATGTACAGCCGGTAGAGGAAATAACGGTCAAAAGTCCAGAAGCGGAAGTAAAAAACGTCCCTGGTTTGAGGGTGGGCAGATGCCACTTCAAAGACGTGTGCCAAAGCGTGGATTTACAAATATTTTTCGCATTTTTTACCAGGTTGTAAATGTGAAGGATTTAAACAGATTTAAAGAGGGGGCAGTTGTTGATATTGAGTCTCTATACAAAATGCGTTTGGTCCGTAAGAAAAAAAGTCCGGTAAAGATTCTTGGTGACGGGGATTTATCAAAAAAACTTTCATTAAAAGTTAATCTGATAACAAAATCGGCAGAAAAAAAAGTAAAAGCTGCAGGTGGTTCAATTGAGCTGGTAAGTTTGACGAAACAACCCGCAGGCAAAGAGGACAAAAAAGAAAAAAAGATATAAAATTTAAAGATCTCATTTGTGTTTAACAAATCATATTATTTTGTTTAAATAAAAAGTTGGAACGAGTATGGCTAATATAATAACTAATATTTTCACAATTCCTGAGCTGAGGAAGCGTATTCTATTTACTATAGGTATGCTTATTATTTTCAGACTTGGCGCGCATGTACCGGTTCCCGGAATAAATGCTGCTGAACTTGCTCAGATTACTAAGTCAAGTGCGGGCGGTTTACTTGGTTTGGTAAACATGTTTTCCGGTGGAGCTCTTTTAAAATTTTCCTTATTTGGATTAGGAATAATGCCCTATATCTCTGCATCAATTATAATGCAGCTGCTGCAGGTTGTTATTCCTCATTTCGAGAGACTTGCAAAAGAAGGAGAACAGGGCAGGAAAAAAATCCAGCAGTATACAAGGTTCGCAACAATTGGTATTGCTGCTTTGCAGGCATACGGGTATACATTTATTTTAAAAAACCTTGCGACAAAAGCTGCGGATCCTGCAATGGTATATCCTGTTGACAGCTCACTTTTTATAGTGGGATTTGTTCTCTCAGTTACTGTTGGAACTGTCTTTTTAATGTGGGTTGGTGAACAGATAACTGAAAGAGGTATAGGAAACGGAATATCGATGTTAATTTTTGCTGGTATTATTGCAAGACTTCCTCAATCAATTATTCAGACAATTTCTCTTGTAAACTCAGGAGTTATCAATCCTGTCGCATTAATTATTTTACTGGCGATACTTATGCTTGTAGTCGGTTTTGTAGTAATTGAACAAACAGGTGCAAGAAAAATTCCCGTTCAATACGCGAAAAGAGTTGTAGGTAGAAAGATATATGGGAGTCAAAGTACGCACATACCTTTTAAAATTAATCCTTCAGGGGTTATTCCGATTATATTTGCTTCAACAGTCATTATGTTTCCTGCACAAATAGCAAAATTCTTTCAAAGTAGTGAGATAATGGCGTGGATAGCGAGGGCTCTTGATCCCCAGGTATCCTGGATTTATTATGTTTTTTATACTTTACTTGTAGTATTTTTTGCGTATTTTTATACAGCAATTACATTTAATCCAAATGAAATTGCTGATAATTTAAAAAAGCATGGCGGATTTATTCCTGGTATAAGACCGGGCCCAAATACGGCGACTTTTTTGGGTAAGGTATTAAACAGGATAACATTGCCTGGTTCTATATTTTTAGCGAGTATCGCGTTGTTCCCGAGTCTGGTTCTCCTGATACCGATTTTTAGAAGTATGCCTCCAAGTCTTGTATATCTTATGGGAGGAACTTCCTTGCTGATAATTGTCGCTGTGGATTTGGATGTTATGAAACAGATAGAGTCGCATTTATTGATGCGTCATTATGATGGGTTTATGAAAAAAGGAAAGCTTAGAAGCGGAAGGTCGAGATAGGAAGTTAAATGAATATAATTTTATTAGGTGCTCCGGGTGCCGGAAAAGGGACTCAGGCAGAGAAAATTGAAAAAACCTTCGGGATACCTCAGATATCGACCGGTGCTATTTTAAGAGCGGAAAGAGAAGCAGGGACTGAACTGGGTAATAAGGCAAAAACATTTATGGATGCCGGAGATCTGGTGCCTGATGAATTGATAGTTGCAATGGCTGAAAAGAGAATATCTGGAAATGATTGCCAGAAGGGTTTTATACTTGATGGGTTTCCAAGAACATCTGCTCAAGCTGAAGCGTTAGGCCATATGTTGGCCGGCATGCAGAAAAAACTGAATGCTGTTATCAATATAAAAGTAAATGAGGATATTCTTGTAAAAAGGCTCTTGGGAAGAAGACAATGTCTTAAATGCGGAGATAATTTTAATGTGTATTTCAATGCTCCTAAAAAAGAGAATATATGTGATTCATGCGGGTCTGAGCTAAATCAGAGATCTGATGATAATGAGGAAACTATAAGAAATAGATTTGATGTATATAATAATCAGACAAATACTCTGATAGATTATTATAAAAATAAGGGTAATTACAAGGAAGTAAATGGTGAGACTGGAAGCATTGATGAAATATTTTCTTCCATAAAGAAAATATTGGAGGAGTCAATTGGCTAAATCAGATGCCATTGAAGTTGATGGGAAGGTTCTTGAACCGCTTCCAAACGCTATGTTTAGGGTTGAACTTGAAAATGGACATAAAGTACTTGCCCATATATCAGGTAAGATGAGAATGCATTTTATAAGGATTTTGCCCGGAGATAAAGTTACAGTGGAGTTATCTCCATATGATTTAACCAGAGGCAGAATTATATACAGGTTTAAATAAAGAAGTACGGGGATGTCCAAGTGAAAGTAAGATCGTCAGTAAAAAAGATTTGTGAAAAATGTAAAATTATAAAGCGCAAGGGCGTTGTCCGTGTTGTTTGTGAAAATCCAAAACACAAACAGAGACAGGGATAAGGAGATATTAAATGGCTAGAATTGCAAGTGTTGAATTGCCGGCAACTAAAAGAATTGATATAGCTTTAAGTTATATTTATGGTATTGGTCGATCAAGAGCAATAGAAATTCTTAAAACTACAAATATAGAACCCGGTAAAAAAGTTAAAGATCTGGTTGACTCCGAAATAACCCTGCTTCGTGGTGAGATTGAAAAGAGCTACAAAGTTGAAGGTGAATTAAGAACAGAAATTGCAATGAACATAAAAAGACTTATGGACATCGGATGTTATCGTGGAATAAGACATCGGCATAATATGCCGGTGAATGGTCAGAGAACACATACAAATTCTCGCACCAGAAGAGGATCAAAACGAAATGTTATTGGAAGAAAAAAGAAAGGTTAAATCTTAAGAGGTACGTAGATTGGCAGCTAAAAAAATTACAAAGAAAAGTAAGAAAAAAGAAAAAAAGAATATACCTTCTGGACGAATTACAATTCAGGCAACTTTTAATAATACAATTGTAACTATTTCTGACAGACATGGTAATGTTATTTCATGGGCAAGTGCAGGTTCACAGAATTTTAAAGGTGCCAGAAAATCTACACCTTACGCGGCGCAGATGACAACTGAAGTAGCAATAGCTAAAGCAATTGAACATGGGCTTCAGGAAGCTGAAGTAATTGTTAAAGGGCCTGGAGTAGGAAGAGAAGCTGCAATAAGAGCTAT
>JAGLSM010000084.1 GCA_023135745.1 Spirochaetota bacterium
GGTGATGACAGTGTAGCACTTGTACTCGGCGACAATCTCTTTTACGGCAGTGATTTTTATTCACAACTGGATTCTGCGGCTCAACTACAGGATGGCGGAATTATTTTTGGATATAGGGTTTCTGATCCGCAGGATTACGGTGTTGTTGATTTTGATGATAAGGGTAATGTAACATCAATTGAAGAAAAGCCGAAAGTGCCAAAGTCTCATTATGCTGTTCCGGGTCTTTATTTCTACGACAACAATGTAATAGAAATTGCTAAAGGCCTAAAACCATCAGCCCGGGGAGAATATGAAATAACCGATGTCAATAATGTTTATTTAAAAAAAGGTAAACTCAAGGTTAAAACACTCGGACGCGGCAACGCGTGGCTGGATACCGGTTCTCATAAAAGCTTACTTGAAGCATCCAACTTCATACAGACAATCGAAGAACGCCAGGGTTTAAAGATTTCCTGTATTGAAGCTATAGCATATGAACAGGGATTCATTAACATTGACCAGCTTGAAACTATTGTAAAAGATCTCGCGGATAATGAATATAAAAAATATCTATCAAATATAGTTAAAGAAGAAAAAGAGTAAGGAAATAACAATAATATGAATGTAGATAAAACATCAATAGACGGAGTTTTAATCATCACCCCGGGAGTTTTTAAAGATGACCGCGGTTTTTTCATGGAGACCTATAATAAAAATAAATTTGATGAAATAGGTATAACTGAAAATTTTCATCAGGACAATCATTCCTGTTCTTCTAAAAACACACTGCGCGGACTACACTTCCAGACTACACCGGGACAGTCAAAGCTCTTAAGATGCATTAGAGGAACAGTTTTTGATGTTGCCGTTGATATCAGGATTGACTCCCCTACCTTTGGTAAATGGGCCGCCGTAGAACTATCCGATGAAAATAAAAAGATGTTTTATATGCCTGTCGGGATAGCTCACGGATTTTGTGTATTATCTGATATGGCTGAAGTTGTTTATAAAGTTTCCAATGTATATAATGCTGAAACCGAAGCAGGTATTGCCTGGAACGATCCGGATATCAATATTGATTGGCCTACAAAAGCACCGATCCTTTCCGATCGTGATAAAAACAACCAGAGTCTGGCCGAATACGCGGCTGCAATGAGAAAATTATAATGGTTTGGGTAATCGGCGCAAACGGGATGCTGGGACAGACTCTTACACGTATATTAAAAGAATCACATATTCCTTTTCTTGCTACTGACATGGAAGTTGATATAACCGATAAAAAATCTCTGAGTGATTACTGCAGCTCCAATAACTCTATATCATGGATAATAAACTGCAGCGCTTATACCAATGTTGATGGAGCGGAGTCCGAAGATAAAACAGCATATCAAATAAACCACCATGGTGCAGCAAATATTGCCGGATGCGCCAAAGATATGAAAATCCCCCTTATTCACATATCAACCGACTATGTTTTTGACGGCAACGATGAAAACCCTAAAAAAGAAACAGATTCCACCGGACCAATTTCCGTATATGGAAAATCAAAACTGGCAGGTGAATTAGCACTACAGGAAATAACCGGTAAATATTTTATTATCAGGACAGCCTGGTTATATGGAATAATGGGTAATAATTTTGTAAAGACAATGCTGCGTCTCATGAATGAAAAAGATCAGCTCAATATCGTCAACGATCAAATTGGTTCTCCTACATTAACAATTGGCCTTGCGAAAGTTATTGTTAAAATTATACAGGATAATAGTAAAGAATATGGAATATACCATTATAGTGACGAAGGTGAAATAAGCTGGTATGATTTTGCTTGTGAAATTTATAAACAGGGAAAACAGATGGGATTGATCAACAATACAGTAAAAATTAATCCTGTTCCTTCAAGCGCCTACCCAACGCCGGCTAAACGCCCTGCCTTTTCATTAATGGATAAAACAAAAATAAAGACAGCCCTGGACATTAAAGTCAAAGACTGGAAAGAAAACCTTATAACATACCTCAACCTTGAAAAGGACAATAAATGAGACAATTCAATAATATTCTGGTTACAGGCGGAGCAGGATTTATAGGATGTAATTTTATACGTTACATATTTGAACAAA
The DNA here is from genome assembly GCA_023135745.1 of Spirochaetota bacterium. Classification (GTDB taxonomy): domain Bacteria; phylum Spirochaetota; class JAGLSM01; order JAGLSM01; family JAGLSM01; genus JAGLSM01. Next base: position 2,100 of record JAGLSM010000084.1, read on the forward strand.
CAGACTACTCCGGTAATATCATTAATTTTGATAAACTCACTTATGCAGGTAATCCGGAATCTCTTGCCGGTATTGCAGCGCAGCATAAGGATAAATACACATTTATCCATGCTGATATCTGTGATACAAAAATAGTTGAAAGCACGCTAGAAAAATACAAGATTGACTGCATTGTACATTTTGCTGCTGAATCCCATGTAGACCGTTCCATATCAGGACCGGCAGAATTCATAACAACTAATATTAACGGAACATTTACACTGCTTGAAGCCGCGAAAACCTATTGGCAGGATAGAAAGGATGTTCTCTTTCATCATATTTCAACAGATGAAGTATACGGCAGTTTAGGAGATACCGGTTACTTTTTTGAAGACACTCCCTATGATCCTAGAAGCCCGTATTCCGCGTCTAAGGCAGCTTCAGACCATATTGTACAGGCATACAAACACACATATAATTTACCTGTAACAATGTCAAATTGTTCCAATAATTACGGGCCCTTTCATTTCCCGGAAAAGCTAATCCCACTCATGATACTCAATACTCTCGGTAAAAAACCGCTGCCTGTCTATGGAGAAGGATTAAATGTGCGTGACTGGCTCTATGTTACCGATCATGCCGATGCCATCTGGAAAATAATCACACAAGGAACTATTGGTGAATCATACAATGTCGGCGGAGAAAATGAATGGAAAAACATTGATGTTGTTCATAAACTCTGCGAACTTGTTGCAGGGGAAACAAGTGAACCTGTTGACTCATATAAGGACCTCATAACCTACGTTACAGACAGACCAGGACATGATCTGCGGTATGCCATTAACTGTGATAAAATAAAGAACGAGCTGGGATGGAAACAATCCGTTACTTTTGAAGAAGGCCTTCTGAGTACTATCCGCTGGTATATTAAAAACACCGACTGGATTAAGCATGTACAAAGCGGTGAGTATACAAAATGGATTGAGAAGAATTACGTGGAGAGGTGAATTAGTTTTATTTTAAATATTTTTTGATTCTTTTATTTACAATCTTATAAATCTTCTCTTTATCTCTTTTGTCAATTCCCCAAATTTCAACTATCTCAATAGAATCTGACAAAATTCTATAAACTATTCGATACCTTTTATTATCAAAGTAAAGTTTATAAAAACCTGATAAATCATTATTAAATTTATTTCCAAGCTCATTTCCCAGTAAAGGATTTTCTGAAAGGCTATTAATTTTAAGGGATGCTTTTTTCTTTAGTCTTCCATCCAATTTTGTAAAATCGTTTAATGCTTCCTGGATAAATTCTATTTTATAACTCATATTTCTTTTTTACTATTTCCCAGTCAGTATTTTTATTTTTATTATACTTACTCATCCGTGTTTCTACCGTATCAGCTATTTCAAAATGCTCAACTATTTCCTCGGCATGTTGGAGTAATTCATACTCTTCCACAGGAAGAATGACAGCCTGCATTTCATTGTTCTTGAGTATAAACAAAGATTTACCACTTTGCGCGACATCCCTAATCTTCTTAGTAAGCTGTTTTTGCAGTTTAGTTATCGGAATCATATCATTAGATTCAATTAACATACCTTAACCACCCTATGTGTAATTCTACTTATTATTATACATACAATTACACTATTTTGCAAATTTAAATTCTTTTTAAATTATACCATATCTTTCTGAAAATAAGAGATAGACTGTTTGGGATCTTGACATCAAACCTTTTTGAAAAGGCTTTACTCTGTCGTATTACATCACTAAAAGATCTCTGCCATTTCTTTTTTATCAGACTTATTATATTAATACGCTTGGCTCCAAGCCGGTTTGAATAATGCTGTCTGTATAAGACAGTTTTATTTTCAAGAGCCACGATTTTTCCAAATTCCGATGCAACAATCGCTACCCACCAGTCATGCATGATAGCCTCATCAGGAATGGGAAATGCCATATCCTTTAATTCCTTATTAAAGAGCATTGTACAACCATTTGTATTATTTTGTACCATTAGGAATTCAGAACCTTTTTTAACCGGATTATGCTTTTGATATTTCCAGAAGGATTCATGGATCTCATTAAGTTCTTCATCAACAACTTTCATGTCGGTATGAACCAACAGGGGGCTCTTCTTTCCATTTTTTTTTTCTGCAGTCTGCATAGCTTTCATACTTACTTCTAACTTATCTTTTTCCCAGACATCATCCTGATCAGAAAACGCAATATAATCAGCTTTAGACTCACCCATTAAGACAGAAAAATTTAACATGGAACCAAGATTCTGGTGTTTATCTTTTATGAGTTTTATCTTTTCCGAGTATTTTTTTTTATATTTCTTAAGAATTTTTTGAGTATCATCTGTTGATCCATCATCACGAATAATTAACTGCCAATTTGTATAGGTTTGAGAAAGTATACTTTCAAGCTGTTCCGCAATAAATTGTTCGCCATTGTATGTTGCAAGAAGGATATCGATTTTGTTTTTCATGCTTAAATTAACCAATCGCTATTTTTTTGATATAATTGAAAAAGCAATCTTACTTTTTTCCAAGATTTCAATAAGAGACCTATTAGGATTTACCAAAAACACTTTCTTTGCCTTTTTTATCAATGAAAAATCATCTTCATGATCAGTATAAATTTCTCCGATATTTTTTGTATTATACATTTTATCAATATAATACATGACATTTTTGAGTTTAGTTTCTTTAAAGTTTTCTTTCCAATCTACTGCATCAATACCTGATGTCGCAATACAAGCATCAAATCTTAAATCTTCAGCAATTTTTTTTGCATAACAATCCGGCGCGGCAGTAGCTAATAAAACAATATGTTTTTTATTTTTTATATCCTTAGTTATTCTTCTATATACTTTTTTATTTAAAAAAACATGGATTATCAAAAACGTATAAAGTCTAATACTCCTCTTTTTATAATACCCTTTGGTAGTTTGTAAAAAATAAAACTTCAGCTGGCTGTGAGTTATTCTCTTCATTCTTCGCATTATGATTTTATTTATTATTTTAAAAAATCTAATGAGCCTGAATGATAAAAACATCTTTAATGAAATGAATATAACCCAGTAAATAAAAGTATTGCAATTAAGCAGAGTATTGTCCAGATCAACAACAATAATTTTATGTTTGTATTTTGTCTTTTCCTTTGTAATCATAGGACCATGGAAACCTTATCAATGTATTTTTATAAAGATAATAGTCAGGTAGTATTAATGGTGATTTTTGTGTAATTGTAATAACAGCATATTCAATTTTTATTTTAGAGTTAATACTTTTAATATACTGATCAATAACAAATAAAGTCTTACCGGAATCCACCGCGTCATCGATGATTAAGATATCCCTTGGCTTGCCGCTTAGTAATTGATCTAATTTTTTCATTTTTAAATTTTTATCACCGTCAAGAGTTTCCATTGATATTCTTCTCTTTAACAAGGTTGATAACACAGACTCAAACCGACGCATTAAGTTTAAAATAAAATATGGCAAAATCTTTAAAATACTTTTTATTAGAGTTTTTTCTTTAAACCCCTTTGATTTTCTGCTTAGACTAACTTCAGTATATTTCAGATTATTGTGATTATTTTTTAACTCAGTATATACTATATTCCCAACGACAGCACCACCTGTTTTAATTCCTATTACTAAATCAAAGCTTTTATGTTTTGATACTACAGAAGCAAGTTCTTTACAATTACTTTCCAGACCTTTTTTATTGAGAGTAATTAATTTCATTATTTTTCCTACTTGTTTTACTTATGGATATAAAACTAAATCAGCTTCATCCCACTTTTATTACAATAAATATTTTTATTTGAAAAAGGATCCCCTTTATATTTAAAAGGTACTTTTAACCCAATGATATTTTTTTCTTTTTTATTTAAAATGAGACGTGAATAAGGTGTATGAACATTCCTTTTTCCACCGGATAGAAACCCCGTTGACATTTCTTCAACAGTTTCAAACCATGTAGAATGCTTTTTTTTCAAATTCAAATATTTTAAATCGCTTTTCTTAATCATGAAACATTCAGGCGTGACAATAGAAAAATTTCTAATCAAACCTGTTGTGCCAATAAAAGTAAAGAGTCCATTCTGTAAAGCATTATATGGATTCCCTATAGTTCTGTCAGTATTAACTAGATATCCTGATAAAACAATACTCTTATTTTTATATAACAGCTGAGCCCCTACTGCGCCAATATCTTTCTGGCTACTGTATTCCAATAAAGAAGAAAGCCATTTACTTTCTACTATTTTTACATGACTATCAATAAAGAGAATATGTTTTCCTTTAACCTTTTTTGCTTCTAATATTAATTTCTTATATTCATCTTGCTTTTTATCATAGAAAACCAGGTTTATGTTTATTTTCTCACTTAAAAGCTTAATAATATTTTGAAGATCTTCATTCATTTTTTTACTAGCCAATATGGTTATATCCAAATATGAAAGCTTTGTATTTTGATATATTGAATCTATACATCTTTTTATAAGTTTAAGATCGGTTGTGTTTCGAATTATTATTGAAACAATCTCTTTTGAAGAAACTTCATATTTAACACGATAAATAGTACCTTCATGCAAAAGCACATCGGCTTTTATTTTATTTTTTCTGATATAATCCTTTAATGATTTAATACCTGCAATACTTGCATAAGATTTCGTTGAACCTGTTAATTGCTGTGACATCCGCCAATGATATAGTATTTTGGGAATATGGGAAATTTTATCAGTTAAAGATATACAGCGTAAAAAAAGATCATAATCCTGGCTGCCCTCATATCCTTTACGAAATCCTCCAGCTTTTTTAACCAATGATTTTCTTATCACCGAAAAATGACAAATATAATTTAGAGTTAAAAAAAAGTCTAATGACCAATCCGGTTTAAAAAATGGCTCACACCTATTTCCATACAAATCCAGCTTATCTTCGTCACTATAAATAAAATCAATCTTTCGATTAGCATTTAAAAGCTTTACATTTTCTAGCAATGCGTCAGGAGCAAGTATGTCATCATGATCCAGAAGTGTAATAAACTCACCTTTTGCCAAAGACATAGCATTATTACTCGCCATTGATATATGTTGATTCTTTTTTGAGTAAAACACCTTAATATTTTTATAATTTGCTTCATACTGCCTGAGTAGATTAACAACATGTGCTTGAGTAGAAGCATCATCACAGATACATAGCTCCCAGTTTGCATATACTTGCGCACAAACAGATTCAATAACTGATTGCAAATACTTTTCAGGAGTATTATATACCGGCATTATTATGGATATGAGAGGTTTGTATGTTAGGTTTTTGGAGGTTCTTGCAGAATACTTCTTTGATTTATCAAGCTTTTTTCTAGAATTAAGCCATTTTTTATATCTATGATTTTTTCTTATGTAATATATTACTTTCTTTAATATATTACATAGATTTGATTTTTTTAATAAACTAATGATCTTAACAGATATTACAAATAGTTTCTTTATCATCTTGTATTTCCAGTTTTAGTTAAAGGCATAAATTTATAAAAATATAATAAAAAAATAACATCATTTCTAAATTATATCAGGCTACATCTATATTGACATAGAAAATAATTTGTTTATAAATTTGACACATTAAAAAAGAGTTTAGGTGCTATAATAGAAAACCTCATTTACTCATTGCAATCCGGCACCACACCTG
>JAGLSM010000085.1 GCA_023135745.1 Spirochaetota bacterium
AGGTAGAGAGAGCTAAGGGTGAAAAAAAGGGTGTGCTTGATGTAGCCTATGCTGTTATCAGGAGTGCTGAAAAAACCAAACTAGAAAAGGGAAAGCTGATTGTAACTCAAAAGGGTCCTAAAAAGCGTTTAAGATATATTGTTTTTGGTGACTCTGACTTCATAAATAATTCGCATATTGATATATATGCCAATAAGGACCTTATCCTTAATTCTGTCAACTGGGTTCTTGGGCAGAGTAAACACATAACAATCCGCCCAAGGGATCCTGTAGCTCATCCCCTTGAGTTAACTGCTGCCAGTCTTAATGTTCTTAAGTATATGTCAAAGATTCTTCCATTACTTCTTATCATTGGTATTGGTTCTGTGGTTTATTTTAAAAGGAGAAAAAATGGCTAGACAGAAACTAAAAAACATATATCTTCTTGCTCTGTCATTTTTTATTCTTCTTATTTATGTTCTTATTGTAGAAATACCAAAGGCTCAAAAAAAGTCAGATTTGGAGAACCGGGGAGAACGGATTTTTGCTTCCATTAAAAAAGATTATGTTACATCTATCTTTATAAAAAAATATCCTAACTCAAATGTCAAACTTGAAAAGACCGGGATAAAATGGCAGATTGTTCTTCCTAAGAAATACAAAACTGACACTCAGGCTGTTTCTTCATACTTGGATTCTTTGCAAAATGCAGTGTCACAAAGATCGATAAAGGCTGATGTTTCCGGACTCGCGCAGTTCGGCTTGGATAAACCCATGGCACATATTTTTATAACAACAAAAAAAACAAATTATAAACTGATTTTTGGTAACGAGTTTAGCCTGACTCCTTCTGTGCAGGACCAGAGACGCAAGTCTTACAAGGAAGTAATTAGATACGCGATGATTGAGGGCAGTAAGAGAATAAATATGATAAGGTCTTATACTGCCAATATGCTGATGAGGAAGATAAACTACTTCAGATACAAAAATATTTTTTCATTCAGCAAGGAAGATATTTCAAGTTTTTCATTTAATTACAAAGGTAAAAATTTTTCATTTCTTAAAAAGAAAAATGACTGGCAGATGATAAGGCCTGTTTCTAAGAAGGCGGAATCCGGGAAAGTTAATTTATTTTTAAACGGGTTTGAGGGATTTATCGCTGATGATTTTGAATCGGACAGAGCCAATCCTGCGGTTTACGGGATAAGGTTTTACAAGAATTTTTTCAAGGTAAGAACAAAGACCGGACAAAAGATCATAGCCTTTGGAAAGGAAAAAGGCAATTTTGTATATTGTGCTGTTTCAGGATCACCGGCAGTTTATAAGGTTAGTAAATTTAAATTTGATAACCTGAAAAAAAAGAGTGCTGATTTTCTAAAAGAAAAAAAGAAGGTCAAACCGCTTAAAAAGTAACCACTGTCTGTGGGAGAAAGTTTCTCGCAAAGGAGAATACGTTCTCCCCTTCCCTGTGAGGGAAGGGGCTGGGGGTTAGGTTAAATGGAGGAACGGTATGCCGCATAGCTTTAGAGAAAAACTCGCGGAATCATCAACTAAATCCGATTCATTGCTCTGTATTGGTCTTGATCCTGATATCTCTAAAATGCCCGAAGCAGCCTTAAAGAGTGATGATCCGCTTGCTTACTTTTGTACCCGGATAGTAATGGCCACAAAAGAAAGTGCTTGTGCGTACAAACCTAACTTTGCGTTTTTTGAATCTATGGGTATCAAGGGGCGGCTGGCACTTGAAAAGGTGATCAAATCAATTCCACGCGAAATCCCTGTAATTCTTGATGCTAAAGTCGGTGATATAGGTAATACATCTGCCCATTACGCGAGAGCTTTTTTTGAAGAACTTAATGCCGATGCTCTTACAGTTAATCCATATATGGGAATTGATTCGGTTTCTCCTTTTCTGGAGTATGAGAATAAAGGAGTTTTTTTCCTCTGCCTTACGAGCAATAAAGGATCAATGGATCTTCAAAAGGAAGAGTTGAAAAACGGTGAACCTGTTTATATCCATGTAGCAAAAAAAATTAAAGATTGGGACGCGAAAAATCAAAACTGTTGTGCTGTTGTAGGAGCAACAAACCCCCAGGAGATGCAGGGGATAAGAAATATTCTTGATACGCAGCCTGTCCTTGTTCCGGGGATTGGCGCGCAGGGCGGCGACCTTGAGGCTGTTTGCAGAAATATCATTACCGGAAAGAATCTGCCAACCCTTATATCTGCCAGCCGTTCAATTATCTATGCCTCAGCCGGAGACGACTTTGAAGAAGCAGCCAATATATCGGCTGAGTCTCTCCGAAAAAAAATCAATGATTTGAGATAGATAAATAAAGATGTGCAAATGAAAAATAAAAAAATAAAAAAGAACAAAACAGCATGGATTCCTGATGATGTAAAACGCATTCTGTTTATTAAGCTGTCATCACTTGGTGATATTGTTCTTACAACTCCCGTTTTATCTTCAATAAAAAAAAAGTGGCCTAATGCTGAAATAACATATCTTGTTGAAACAGAAGGCGAACCTCTCATCAGGCATAACCCTGATATTGACGAGGTAGTAATATTCAACCGAGGCAGGGCTGAGTCATATCTTCCATTCCATCCATTCAAAGCATTGACTGAAGTTTTATCTGCAATAAAAAAACTTCGTAAAAAGAAGTTTGATATTGCTTTTGATTTTCAGGGGCTATTTAAAAGCTGGATATTTCTTATGTTCAGCCGTGCTGTATTAAGAGTAGGGAAGGGCCGTTTTATAGGTGTTGATATAAAATCACCTCACAGGAGGAATATTAAAAGACACGCGGTCCCGAGTTATTTTGAAGTTCTGATATTACTGGGCTTAAAGATTCCTTCATTAAAAAATATGAAGACATTTCTTTATTTTACAAAAAAAGAAGAAATTAGCGCTTTAAGGATTTTAAAGGGAAGGCGGAAGACTGCTCTCCTCAATCCTTTTACCACCTGGCAGAGTAAGTGCTGGTCTGTTGAATACTGGATAGAGCTTGGTAAAAGACTGACTGATCTTGGCTATATGGTGATTGTATCAGGTGCAGGTTCAGATAATGATTTATCGAAAAAAATAGCCAGGAAAATCTCAAAATCGGCAAAATCAATTGCAGGGAAACTAAACCTTCTTTCATTTGCCGCGCTTCTAAATAAAGTGAATATATTTGTAACTGTTGATTCGGCTCCAATGCATATTGCATCAGCCTTTAAGACTCCGACGGTATCTCTTTTTGGATCTACAGATCCACAGCGCACCGGACCCTGGCAGGGAAAAGGAAAGGTCATTGCTTATGGTTGTGACGGAGTACCCTGTCTTAAAAGAACATGTTATGAAGATCCGGCAATATGCATGACGGAGATAGGTGTTGATGAAGTTTTAAAAGCAGTTAAGAAGGTCAGTCGATAACAGGATTGTCTTCCACAATAAATTCGCTGCAGAACCATCTCTTTCCGTATTTCTGTATCCTGATTCTAAAGATCCCGCTGTTTAAGAGATAAGTTTTTTCCATAAATAAAGTGGCAGGGAGAAATAGTGATCTATATTTGAGATATCGTGCCTTTTTTAAAATCCATCCGTATGTGTAAACGTAGCTCCAGGCTTTGTTTACCAGTATTGTCTTTTTATTACAGTTTCTTATTGATTCTTTGGATATTTTGTTTCGAGCATTATGAGGATTAATGGTTATTTTTAAACCTTTTAGCGGAAAAATCAGATCCGCGAGGATATTTCTTCTATTATGATAGAGAGAATTAATAACTTTTTTAAGACATTGGTAAGGTGAGGCTGCCCCGGGTTTCACAGAATAAGAAATAAATATTTTATGTTCATGACGGTTTTTAAAAATTTCAAGATTAAGAGTTTGGATGTATCCTTTTTGAACTGCAGAGTCTAATTTGATAAATGATTTAGAAGATTTTTCTGAAACGATCTTTACTTCATCCCCTCTGAAGAGATAGGTTAGAATCTTACTTTTAAGGTCAGGCTTTTCGTATACCGGTGAGCAGGGGACAGATATAACTATTTTTTTGTTTGGAAGTTGTTTTGATTTTTTTATAATTATTTTTTTATTTTGATCTCCCTTAGAAGATTGTTTTATTGTCAGGTTTGTTTTATCAGACTGTTTTCTTTTAAGAAGTTCAGGATCTGTTTCATCAACAGAAGTCTTTTTTTTAATGCTGCGGCTGTTCGGGTTAATAGCTTTTTTAATTTTATAAAGCGGTTTTAAAAGTGTATTGGGAACAAGAGAAACAACTATTTTTTCTCCGCTTTCTGTAAAAATAAAGACGCTTAAAAATATAATGCCCATTAAAAAAACAATGAATATGAATGACAGGATTGTTTTCACTTTTTACCCTCATGCCTTTTTGCTATGTTATAATATAAGTATCGTCTTATTTAGAGCAATAATAAGTCTTGAAAGTATCAATATCAATAAGTAGTTTAATATAAAAAAAACAGGAAGTGTTATGAAACAGGAATTAATGGATCTATTAATTGAAAATTCTCTTAAAGTCAGCGATCATGAGGAATTTTTACTTGCTTCGGGTAAGAGAAGCCGCTACTACATAGATTGTAAGGCAACTCTTTTGCATCCTAAGGGACTCAGCCTTGTTGGAAGAGTTATGTGGGATTTCGTAAAGGAAAAAGCTCCGGATCTTGTCGGCGGGATGACTTTGGGAGCCGATCCAATCACAATGTCAACAGTTATTGCGGCGGAAAATGATGGTGTAGAGGTTTTTCCGTTGATTGTACGTAAGGAAGCAAAATCACATGGGACTCAGAAATGGGTTGAGGGAACTTTTAAAGAAGGTATGAAGATTGTTGTTTTTGACGATGTTTTTACTACAGGCGGATCTACCCTCAAGGCAATAGAGAAACTCCAGGAGGCGGGGGTTGAGGTTATTGAAGCTATCGCGATGATTGACCGTGAAGAGGGTTCTGAAGAAAATTTCGCGAAAAAAGGTATAAAACACAGGGCTCTTTTTAAAATAAGTGAGCTTCTTGACGCGGCAGATTCAAAGAAATAATGGTCTTTTGATTGTATAAGACTTGACAATTGTTCGCGGAATATATTATTTTTTCTTACTAATACTGGGGGATTGTGTAATGGTAGCACAACGGATTCTGGTTCCGTTTGTGAGGGTTCAAGTCCTTCTCCCCCAACATTTTTTTGTCTTGTCCCCATCGTCTAGCGGTTAGGACATCGCCCTCTCAAGGCGGGAACAGGGGTTCAATTCCCCTTGGGGATAAAATAGGTTACTCAATATGAGTAGCTTTTTTTAGTTGAAATAGTGGTTTATTAACAAAAGTCGTGGGAATTGAAGTGACCGAGCGCCGACCGAATAGGGAGGAAAAGCGGACACGATGTCCGCGACAGCGACCGAGGCGGTCCGTAACAAGCATACATAGAAGTATGCGCAGAGAAGGCAATTTCCCTTGGGGGTAAATCTTAAAATCCAATAAAAATATTTGCTGTTTTTGATAAAATTTTATTTTTTTTGTAGAAAATATGGCCCTTTTTATACAATTAAACGTATATCATTATTATAGGGAGATTTGTAAATAAATAAATAAATTGAATGGAATAGAAAATGATAAAAATATTTTTAATCGGTTTAATCTTAATTTTGATAATATCAGGATGCAGCTTATTTGAAAATGATAAGACATTAGGCACAGTAACCTGGGTCAATATTGAAGGGGGCTTTTATGGTATCATTACAGATGAGAATAAACAAATAGAGCCAACAAATCTTAATGATGAATTAAAGGTTGATGGAAAAAGAATACGATTCAGGTATGAAATTTTAAATAATGCCGTTAGTATTTATATGTGGGGAGAAATCGCGGAGTTACATGATGTTGATGCCTTATAAAAGCTACTTACATATCTGGAAATAAACTTCAAAGTGATAATTTTTGGTTGCTGCCCGCGGTAAGTATCTGAATGCCTTATCAGGAATTTCTGCCATTCTTCCTGTTTCAAATCCTTTAAAGGAAAAAGCACTGCCAACAGAAGGTATTGTTACTGAAGCCCAGGGATAAGTTTGATAGCGTATAACAATAGGTGTTTCTAATTTTTTTTCATTAAGTCTTGTCACATTTAAAAATATGATTCCTGAATTTGACTTTTGTTTATCACGTGTGATAACATTGCCTTAGACTTTGACTAAAGTACCTAATGGTTTACCCAAGGATCCAATTATTTGTGATTTTCTGCCGATGGAATAATATCTTATAATTGATTTTGTGTTTGCGTAAGACACAATTGTAGTAGTTTTTTTTATTTGATCATGTTATTATCGTTATAAATTATCGCTTAATGTATTAGGAGTTTAATATGAGAAAAAGACCGCCTTATTTTATTTTTCTAATAATTATATTATCAATTTTGATTTCTAATTGTACAGAAGAACAAACAATAGCATACAATGTTTTTGCTGATGATGATAAAGTTGCTCAAGTTTATAATTGGCTTGAAAATATGCAAATGACAAGTGGAGAGACAATCGGTTTACTGCAAACAGAAGAAGATAGTTATTTAGTAAGCACCTATGGTAACGCCATGGCTGCCATAGTCTTTTCAGTTAAAGGTAACTTTTTGCGTGCAGAACAAATATTTGACTATTATAATGCCCGTCTAAATTCAGAAATGCTGCAACATCCGGGGGGTTATTTTATGTTGCGTTATAGTAGCGGAGTTCCTGTTAAACAGGAATTTTACCGCTGGATGGGGGATAATGCCTGGCTGCTAATTGCTCTCAATAATTATCATTACTTAAAAGGTGTTAATACTTATACAAACATGACTACTGCTATAGAAAACTGGCTGCGTAGCCTTCAAAATCCAACCAATGGAAGTATATGGGGAGGATATGATCCTGATACCAATAAACTCCATGTTGTTATTGAAGGAAATATAGATGTATTTAATGCAGTTTATGGATATGATGATTTTCATAAAAATTTATTAAACTATTTTAAAACAGATTGTTGGGAAGCTGGTACAACATCTATTATTATACCAAATTATTATTATAAATACTCACTAGATTTACATTCATGGGGATATTGTGCTTTTAGTAGTGATTTTTCCACAGAATTACTCACATCAGCTGATCGCTTTGTTTGTACCCAAACTGCTACTGTCAATGGTAAAATCGTGACCGGATATTGCTTTGACGAAGATCGTGATACTATCTGGTTTGAAGGTACCGGTGAAATGGTAGTTGCCTTTTATACGGCAGGTTTGATCAATCAAGCAGCCTATTATCTCCAGGAAATAGAAAAAGTACTGATTCCAAGTAGTAAGTATCCTAACAGTGCAGCGTTACCTTATGCATCCAATCCTGGCACTATCTTTGCCCAAAATGGCAATCTTTGGGATGGTGCAGATACTGAACTTAGTCTGGCGCCTGCAACATGGTATATATTAGCAAAACTTGGTTATGATCCTATGATGCCAGGCAGACGAAGCATTCCTGAAGAAGATAAATTTTGGAAATGATACAGCTGTATAACAGCAATTGCATAAGCATATTAAGCAGTATCACTCTTTTTTTTAGTTGAATACACTACTTACATATCTGAAAATAAACTTCAAAGTGATAATTTTTGGTTGCTGCCCGCGGTAAGTATCTGAATGCCTTATCAGGAATTCCTGCCATTCTTCCTGTTTCAAATCCTGAAAAGGAAAAAGCACTGCCAATAGAGGGTATTGTTACTGAAGCCCAGGGATAAGTTTGATAGCGTATAACAATAGGTGTTTCTAATTTTTTTT
>JAGLSM010000086.1 GCA_023135745.1 Spirochaetota bacterium
GAAAATTGGAACAATAAAAAATTATATGTATTATTTTGGAAGAAAAGTTTATATAGCAGGATTTAACTATACAAAACCTGTTAACCGCTTTATGGCCCAAATTCTCAAAAGTTTTACAATCCACAGCAATTTTATAAAAGCGATTGAAGACCAGCATAACGAAGTTAAAAACGCTTACATTTATGCGCTTAACGCTCTTGCAAGAGCAGCTGAAGCAAATGACGAAATGACCGGAGCACATATCCTCAGAGTCAATCACTACTCACGTTTTATTGCCGAAGAACTTAAGCTTGATCCATCCATAATATATCAGATATTTATTTCCGCACAAATGCATGATATAGGCAAAATTCATATTCATCCGAATATACTTACCAAGACAGGTCAACTGACAGAAACCGAATGGGCAGAAATTAGAAAACACCCTGAATACGGAGCCATGATACTTGGAAAATCAGAATACATGAAAGTAGCCAGAAATATATGCCTCAGACACCATGAGAACTTCGACGGTTCAGGCTATCCTAAAGGATTAAAGGGTGACGCAATTCCAATTGAAGCCAGGATAGTCCATCTTGCCGATGTATACGACTCAATAAGAAGTAAGAGGACTTACAAACCGGAATTCAGCCATCAAAGAACATGTGAGATAATCCTGGACGGGGATAACAGGACAAAGCCTCAGCATTTTGATCCTGAAATTCTTGGGATATTTAGAAAAAATAAACACGAATTTAACAAAATATTCAAGTCAGTTTACGAAAAAGTCTGAATCTATATTAGTTGGAGAAAATTTTGTCTCAACAGGATGATTATGAACAACTAACTAAATCAGAACTCATTTTCGAATTGAGACAATTGAAAAAAAAACTGAAAAAAACTGAAAATCAAAATATTGAACAAAGTATTTTCTATAAAAGGATTATTGAATCACCCAATCATCCTTTTAATATTATTGATTCCTCAACGGGAGAAATCCTGATCGCAAATTCATCCACGCTTAAATTGATAGATGAATCGGAAAACTGTTTTCTTTATTATGATGAAAATAACAAGATAAAAATTTTAGAAAATTCTCCTTCATTGAAGGTAAAAAAAACACTTAAACCTTCAATTTATGAGTGGAAATACAAAGATAAAAAAGGAGTATTACACTGGTTGGAAATACACAACCATCCGATATTCGATAAAAACGGGAAAGTTAGTAAAATAATACAATACATGTTAGACATAACAGATAGAAAAAACATTAAATACACTCTTGAACTCGCAAACAAGCAGCATGAAAATTTAGTAAAACTTCTCCCATGTGCTATCATGGAATTCAACAAATCGGGAATTATAACACACAGTAATCCCATGTATGATAAAATGATAGGATACAATACAGGCGAATTAACAGGAAAATCCTTTTTCAGCCTTTTTATAAACAAACAGGAAGCTAACAACATAAAAGCATACCTTAAACAGATATTAAAAACACAAATAAAACCAAAATCATTTATTCTTAGTAATAAAACAAAAGACAATCAATTAATTGATATCAGACTAACCTGGAATTATAAAAAAAATATTGACGGTAAGATTGAAGGATTTATCGCGCATGTTACAAATATTACCCATGAAAAAAAGCAGATTATAGAAAACAGTAAATTAATAAACATTGTTAAAAGGGCAAGCGAGCATATCATTATTACAGACGCCAATGGAAAAATTGAATACGTCAATGATGCATTTAAAAAGTCAACAGGTTATTCCTTTGATGATGTATGTGGAAAAAACCCGAGTATGCTCTGTTCAAAAAATTCTCTTTACATCGATGATTATTATAAGAATTTATGGAAAACCATTATTTCCGGAAATGTTTGGCACGGAGAATTTTTAAACACAAAAAAGAATGGGGAAGACTATGCTGAAAAAGCTTCAATCTTTCCAATTTATGATGAAACAAATACACGAATTACACATTTTGGCGCTATAAACACAGACGTAACCGAAGACAAAAAAATAAGGCAGGAATTAAAAGAATCCTATGTAGAAATGAAATATCTTAAAATACAGGCAGACTCGGCCAACAGGTTAAAATCAGAATTTATCGCGAATGTTTCTCATGACATACGTAATCCTCTTAATGGTATTCTTGGGTTCGCAAACCTAATTAAAAAAAGCCAAGTATCAAATCAGGTAAAAACATATGCTGATAAAATAGTCCTTTCCGGAAACATGCTTCTAAGATTGATAAATGATTTGCTTGACTTCTCAAGAATTGAAGCCGGACAGATTAAAATCGCTAATAAAACATTTAATTTGAATAATATGATCAAAGACATCCGTTCAATGTTTGAACTTGATTTTGAAAATAGCAAGGTAGCTTTTAATATTAGATTTTCTAATTTACCTGAGTTGGTATTTAACGATGAACTCAGGATTAAACAGATAGTTATTAACCTTATTTCAAATGCTTTAAAATTCACAGATTCAGGAAAAGTTGATTTTAATATTCTATTCAATAAACAGAAAGACAAGATAACTATAAAAATAATCGATACAGGAAGAGGTATAGCAGAAGAGGACAAGAAAAACATATTTAAACCATTTATACAATCAGGAACAATAATTACAGGCACCAAAAAAGGAACCGGATTAGGATTATCAATATGTAAAAAACTCTCGGATCTACTCAACGCGAATATAAGCCTTTCTTCCAAGACCGGAAAGGGAAGCACATTCACGTTTGTTTTTCCTGCGAACCTGAAAAAAACAAAAACACCTCTGATCTTAGACATTGTTCAATACAAACATCCAAATGAAATATCCAATAAAACTGAAAATACAATACTGGTCGCGGAAGATAACCCTGTAAACATAGATATAATAACTGAATTCCTGAAAATAGCCGGATTTAACTCAATAATTTCGGCAACAAACGGCCGGGAAGTTATAGATATCGCATTGGACAAAAAACCGGATCTGATACTAATGGATGTACAGATGCCTATTATTGACGGCTTAACAGCTGTCAAAATTCTTCGTGAAAAAAATTACAAAAAACCTATTATAATGCTTTCCGCTTTTGCAATGCAGTCGGATATCGATGAAGGCATAAATTGCGGAGCCAATGCTTATGTTACAAAACCTATTAATTTCAGTAGTTTTTTTCATTATATTGATAGTTTTCTGAATAAGAAAAATGCTGAAAAACCCGATAAAACATTTTTGTTTAAAAAAGGTCTTTCAGATAACATAAAAAATATTTTTCTGGGTGATGTCAGGAAAAAGCTCGTCATTATCAATGATATAAACAGTAAAAATAAAATCCGGGATAATCTTGAAGAAATCAGAATTATAACTCACGGCTATAAGGGTAACGCCAAGTATTTTGGATTCTCTAAACTGGAAGATATTTCAATAGCTATTACAAATGCTATTGAAGATAATGTTAAAAGTGAAAAATTAAAACCACTGGTCTCAAAACTTATTGACATCCTGGAGAAAATTGTCATAACTAATAACTAGACCATGTTTAACGATTTTAAAGTAATTATTTCTATAATAAAAACAAAATACTATCAGAAAGTAAGTTATAATGATTACAAAAAAACTAAATGATTTAAAAAAAATTATTTCAGAATACAATTCAGTTGCAATCGCCTTTTCAGGGGGAGTAGACAGCACCTTTCTCGCACGAGCTGCGAAGGAAGTCCTGGGAGATAACATACTTCTTGTAACTGCTGCGTCATCCACTTATCCGTTTGAGGAGCTCGAAGAATCAAAAAAACTTGCAGCCCGTCTTGGACTCGAACAACTTATAATTGTTTCCGAAGAAATAGAGATACCCGGATTTTCCGAGAATACACCTGACAGATGCTATTATTGCAAGAGTGAACTATTTATGAAAATAAATGAAATTGCCGGAAAAAAAAACCTCGAAGCTGTTTTTGACGGAACAAATGTAGATGACCTGGGAGATTATAGACCCGGAAGAAAAGCAATTGAAGAGCTGGGGATTAGATCACCCATCTGTGAAGCCGGATTAACAAAAAAAGAAATAAGAAAAATATCTCTGGATTATGGACTGCCGACCGCAAATAAACCTGCCTTTGCGTGTCTTGCTTCAAGGTTTCCTTACGGTGAAGACATCACAAAAGAGAAACTAAAGCGTGTTGAGAAATGCGAATCAGAAATACGTAAGCTCGGTTTTGGCCAATTCCGGGTAAGAAGCCATGAGGACTTGGCAAGAATTGAACTATCCACTGAAGAAATGCCTCGTGGATGGGAAAAAAGAGTGGAATTGGATAAAATATGTAAAAACGCAGGATTTACATATTCCTCAATAGATCTAAGAGGTTACAGAACCGGTGCAATGAACGAGACAATTCATACTAATTTTGTATGAAAAAGCCCGGAGCATTCAGATCCGGACTTTTTTATTTAAAAGTTGGTTATTTTAAAATTTATTTTTCAGATTTAATGAGTCTTGCAAGCTCTTTGCCGCGCTCATATGCCCTTTGATGATCCTCTTCGGAAGCCTTGCCGCACCACTCAACAGGTTCAAGAATATCCCACTTCATTTTTTCAGTCATCGAATCAAATTCCTTTTGAGCACCGCCGGACCAACCGTATGATCCGAACCTGAAAACCTTCCTGTTCCAAATGTGTTTTCTTGAAAACATATCGATTACATGCGCTATAGGAGGAAACATCTTGTATTCATATGTAGGCATTCCAAACACAATCCCCTTCGATTTCCAGGCAGACGCCAGAGCATACGAAACATCATCATCGGGAGCCTGAAAAATATGAACCGGAACATTTTCCGATCTTATACCTTCAACAACTGAGCGGAGTACTTTTTTAGTATTACCATACATACTCCCCCAAACTACAGTAATTTCAGGTTCAGCAAGTCCGTCAATATAACATGCAAGCTTATTGTATCTTTCTATAATTACTTTTGGATTTTCTCTCCAGATTATTCCATGTGAAGGCGCAATCATCTTAATAGAAAGATCTTCAAGTTTTTTAATTGCCCTTTGTACTGATTTAGAGAAACTCGAAACTATGTTGGCAAAATATCTGAGAGTTTCTTTTTCAAAAAATGCGTGCTTTTCATCCGAAATATGATCATCAAAAATCTCATCTTCAATCTTTCCAAACGAACCGAAAGCATCACAGGAAAATAGTATCTGAGAATTCTTTTCATAAGTTACCATGGTTTCCGGCCAATGAACATTGGGAATCTCCTCAAAAAGAAGCTCTTTGCCATTCCCTAAATCCAGAGTATCTCCTGACTTTACAATAATAACATTTTTAGTAATACCAAAAAAGCTCTCAACCATTTCAGCGCCTTTTTTGGTTACAATAATTTTCACATCCGGATTAAGCCTGTGACATTCCTGAAGCCATCCAGAGTGATCGGGCTCCATATGATTTATCACAATATAGTCAAAATCCTCAATACTTAAAGATATTGATTCCAACTGCTTTTTAATAACACCCGGAACATCTTCATAATCCTGAACAAGATCAATTAATGCTTTTTTTTCACCAACTACAACGTATGAATTAAGAGAAACTCCGTCAGGAATAGTCCAAATACCTTCAAACAGATAATCACCAACTATATTGGCTCCTATTCTGTAGATGCCGTCTACTATTTCAATTGCTTTCATTTTAATCTCCTGAACAGGTTAAATCTAAAAAGCCCGCTTACGCGGGCTTTTTAGATGAATAATTATTCTTCAATAGCAAAAACTTCTTTTCCCTCACCGCATTCAGGACACACCCAGTCATTTGGAATGTCCTTGAATTCGGTTCCGGCAGCTACTCCGTTATCAGGATCACCTTCTGTCGGATCATAGATATAACCGCATATTTCACATACATACTTTTTCATCATCATTCTCCTTTCCAGAGTCCATGTTTATTACAGTATTCTGTTGCCTTGATCTTATCTGAATCCGTTAAAAAAACAGCTACAGGTTCATCACCAGGCTTTAGAAATTTTTTCTGTGATTTTCCATCCGCATCTATTGCAATCCATTGGATATAATGGTCTTCCTGCATGGGATGAAGGGTGCTGCCAACAGTAACCTTATAACCGTTATCTGTTTTTTCTATCACAGGAACATGTTTTTCAGTAGCCATATCGGCTGTTTTTTCTTCCTGTAGAGTCATAAGTTGTCCACAGCATACCAGCTCTCCTCCGCCTACTACAATAACCTCGGTTATGTTACCACAGATATCACACTTATATAGTTCAAGTTTTTTTGGCATTAGATTCCTCCTTAAAGGGTATATCTAACAAATATAATTTAAAAATGAAACTAATTAATTTAAAGAAATAGGATAAATTATTCACTGTTTTATCTATCTAAATAAAACTCTCCTAAACTCTCATAAGTCAAATCAGGATGAATTCCAAGGCGTGTAAGAGAAAAATCAAACCTGACAGGATCCTCAGAATCAAAGACCCTGAAAGCGTCAGTGATTTCAAGAGCTGTTTTTTCGTCGGCTGGCTTTCTTGATGTAAAACCCAGCATTGTACTTATATTATTCATATGAACATCAAGAGGAACAATCAGCATTGAGGAAGGGAGATTCCATCCTCCGGGATCAATGTTATCCTTTCTAATCATCCATCTCAGATAAAGATGAAGCCGCTTGCACGCGCTCCCTTTCTCCGGAGATGGAAGCATTGATACCGTAGATCCGCCCAGGTATTTAATTTTTGCTGCAAAAGCAATTAATCCGTTAAGAACATTTATATCATCTTTTTTTATCCCCTGTATGAAACATTTTTCAAGATTTCCATATGTCCTTATGCACATTCCGATTCCATAAAGCAAATCAGTAATAGCATCAGAATCATAAAACCTGTATTTAAAACCTGTAAATCTGGATTTTATATCTTCTTTTTTTAAATCCGCAAGATCATGCAGTTTTTCAGGCAGCTTGGACAAAACATACTCAATTGCTTTGAGTATTAAATTAACCCGGCCTACAGCCAGAGATGAGGCAATTAATCCTGCAACTTCACGATTTTCCGGCTTTGCCTTTATTACAAATTCAAGAGGATCAGGGTGGATAAATTCCGGTTTATGATATCTGTTGTATATCATATCAAGAGATGAAGAAATTCTTGATCTTCTATCAGCATCTTTTAATAAAACATTATTCATTGGCGCATACTCCGCATAGGCCGTAATAATCCAAACGGCTTCTCAAAATTTTTCTTTTACCGATCCAACTGTCAATTTGGTTTATACTTTCATTATTCAGATTAAATGGAATATCCTCAACGATTCCACATTCTACGCATATAAAATGAGAATGTGCTGATGTATCAGGATCAAACCTTCTGTTAAGCCCCTCATGTTCAATTTTCATGATTATTCCGGCTGCTGCCATAATTTCAAGATTCCTGTAAACAGTCGCAAGGCTTATTTTTGGGATTAGTTTCCTTACAGCGGAATATATATCTTCTGCTGTAGGGTGATCCTTTCGGGGGGACAATAAATCTATAATTGCTTTTTTCTGTTTTGTTAATCTGAGTGATTTCATTGACTGCCCTTATTGATAATAATTATCAATAATAATAGCCGCATCTACTAAATACAAATTATTTTACACGATTATGCAGTTAGCTCAGCTAACGTCTTGGTTTTCTGCGTAAAACATAGCTACTTACACTTTTATAATAGTATTACTGTTGTATTAGAGTCAAAAATAGCAGAAACCTGAGCTAACT
>JAGLSM010000087.1 GCA_023135745.1 Spirochaetota bacterium
AGGTCTTTAGCCTGATTAACTGCTTTTTCAGCGTTAGTTAAATATCGAAAAATTTGATCATTAGGACTTAAATGTATTAACGCGAGAGATATATTGCCCATAATACCGGTTATTACATTGTTAAAATCATGGGCAATGCCGCTTGCAAGAATACCCAGGGATTCGAGTTTATGCGCTTTTTGAAGTTCATATTCCATTTTTCGTTTTTCAGTAATATCCCGGAAGACAAGAACACTGCCGATAATTTTACTGTCTTTATTATGTATTGGTGCGGAGCTGTCTTCTATATTTCTTTCTGTGCCGTCTCTGGCGACTAAAATAGTATTATCAAAGATGTTCACAGATTCGTTGTTTTTTATTACTTTTTCAAAAGGGTTTTTAATTTTTTTACCTGTTTCTTCATTTATAATATGAAAAACATCATTTAAAAACATTCCGATTGCGTCTGCCCGATTCCAGCCTGTTAGTTTTTCTGCGACTTTATTTATAAGAATTATTTTACCATGTATATCAGTGGTAATCATTCCATCACTGATACTTCTTAAGGTTACAGCAAGATGTTCTTTTTCAGCAAGCAATTCTTCCTCTGCGTGTTTACGTTCAGTAATATCTCTTCCAAAACTGACAGTGCCGATAATTTTTTCATCCTTAAAAATAGGAGCAGTGTTGACTGATAAAACTATTTCATTATATTTTCCTTTTATTCTAACCTCATATTGTTGGGGTTTACCCAACATTGTTTGTTGAAAGACTCTGGTTACTGTTTCAATATCATCAGGGTGAATAAGAGGGGCAAAAGACTTTCCTTTCCAGTTTTCAAATTTATAACCTGTAATAACTTCTGATTGATGGTTAAAAAATGTAAAATTTGCCTGAGTGTCCAATGTCCAGACCATATCATGAGCTTTTTCAATCATTGTGCGGTAGCGTTCTTCGCTTTCCTGCAGTGCGTCTTCTGTCTGTCTTCGTTTTGTTATATCCCTGAAAACAAGAACAACGCCAATGATATTTCCCTTCTCATCTTTAATAGGCGCGCCGCTGTCATCTATGGATATCCTTTTTCCGTCTCTGGCTATCAGTATTGTGTGGTTTGCTAGGCCAACAATAACACCTTCCCGGAGTACTTTTGTTACAGGACTTTCAACCTTTTTACCTGTTTTTTCATTTACAATATTAAAAATTTTATTTATAGGTTTTCCAAAACAATCTTTTTGTGTACAACCTGTAAGTATTTCAGCAATGGGATTCATAAAGGTTATAATGCCCCTAGTGTCAGTAGTAATCACAGCATCGCCTATACTTAGAAGCGTTGTATTAAGGTATTGTTCATTGTCTTTTAATTTCTTTTCTATCCTATGCTTATAAAGACCCATTTCAATAGTAATTTGTAATTCTCTTTCCTGGAAAGGTTTTAAGATATAGCCGTAGGGTTCTGTTATTTTCGCGCGTTGTAATGTTTTTTCATCCGCGAATGCGGTAAGATATATTATGGGAATATTAAAGCGATTTCTGATTTGTTTGGCTGTTTCTATGCCGTCAGCATTGCCGTCTAATACTATGTCCATCAATACTAAATCCGGACGCATCTCTTCTGTTTTTTTAATTGCATCTTCACTCGAAGAAGATATTCCAACAACAGTATAGCCCAGGGTTTTTAATATATTCTGTATATCTTTGGCAACAATTCCTTCATCTTCTACAATCAGTATTTTTGACATTGCTTTAGCGCCTTTCTATTATTTTAAAATATCATACTTTAAACCTTTTTTAATGGAGTAAATACAATCTTAAATTCTGTTTTATTATTTCTATCCAGACTGATTGTACCTTTAAGCTGATTTACTAAAGTTATTACTAATTGAAAGCCTAATGTTTCTGTTTTTCGAAAATCCAGATTTTTTGGGAAACCAATACCATTATCACTTATAATTACTGTATATATATTATTATGTAAACGAAGATTAATACCTATTTCACCTTTTTTATTTTCAGGAAATGCATGTTTCAGGGAATTTGAAATAAGTTCATTAATTATTAAACCACAGGGAATCGCAGTATCTATACCTAATAAAACATTGGTAACATTTATCTTTAAAGTGATTGTTTCAGCGCTGACTCCATATGCACGGAATAAATTCACTGTCAGACCCTGAATATATTCGGAAAAGTCGATCTTCGCCATATCTTTGGATTGATACAATTTTTCATGGATAAGCGCCATGGATTTTACGCGGTTCTGGCTTTCCTTAAATATTTCAAGCGATTGTTTATCTTTTATATATCCGATCTGAAGATTAAGCAGGCTGGAAATGACCTGTAAATTATTTTTAACTCTGTGATGAATTTCTTTAAGAAGCACTTCCTTTTCAGTTAGTGATGTTCTGATTTGTTCTTCAGCATGTTTGCGTTCTGTTATATCCTGTCCCTGTGCTATTGTTGCTATGAGTGTTTCACCATCTTGGACATATATATTTGCGGAGTTCCATAGCACCAGTCGTATATTTCCATCTTTGCGAAGAATAGGTATTTCTACCGACTCCCAGTATTCACCGCTTAAGGCGCGCTCGATTTTGTCTAATGACTCTTCTCTGCTTGAGTCAGGGAATATCATGTGCAGTTTTTGACCGATAACTTCACTGGTTTTATAGCCTGTCAGGCGTTCAATAGCATGGTTAAATTGTGATATCCTGAATTTCGGGTCCCATACAATGATTGGAGCATTGGCATAGTTAATCAGGTTCTCAAGATAATCGCGTGTTTCTCTTAATTTTTCTGCTGTTTGCTGACGTTCGTTTATTTCGCACTGGAGATTTTTGTTGGCTGTCTTTAACGCGTCTGTACGTTCTTCTACAAGATCTTCAAGATGATCACGGTATGTTGCCAGTTCTTCCTCTGACCGTTTACGTTCAGTGATATCCTTAAAATCTTCAACAATCCCGATAAGTTTGCCATTTGGTTTTTGAAATGGTGTTGCTGTCAGAATACATGGAATTTTATTGCCGTCATTACTGTTTACTATTACTTCACATTCAACGCGTTTCTTATGATGGAGTATCTGTGTTAAAGGGCAATCGGGTGTGTGGCATAATTTGGCACAAGTTATCATGTCATAGCATTTTTTACCGACTGTGTTATCTTTATTAATTTTTGTAAGGGTTGAAAAAGTATCATTTATACGAAGAACTGTAAAATCTTTATCTATCACACGCATTCCGTCAGCAGCAGTGTTGAATATCTGATTAAGCTGTGTATGGGCAAGTTTTGTTGACTCTTCCGCCTTTTTACGTTCTGTAATATCCTGTCCCTGAGCAATGGTGGATAAAAGAGTAGTCCCGTCTTCAGCATATATATTAGCTGAGTTCCAGAGTATTAGTCTGGTGTTACTGTCTTTGCGAATAATCAGGATTTCTTCTGTATCCCAGTGTTTACCATTCAATATTTTTTCGATTTTTTGAAGTAATTTCTTTTTTTTCCTGGAGTAGAAAATAGATGTCAGGGGTTTACCAATCAGCTCAGCCTCGCTATAGCCGGTTATGCGTTCGAGAGCAGTATTTACTAATGTGATTTTTCCTTTGTTGTCCCAGACCATGATAGGTGCGTTCGCATAGTGGATAAGGGTATCAAGATAATCGCGGGTTTTTTGTAAATTTTGCTGAATCTTTAAATTACGTTCCCTCAATATTCCAACTACAAAACTGACCGCGATAAACATACCTGATCTTAAATAATCTGATATTGATGAAGCGCCAATGTCTGATATATTATGAGAAGCTATTAGCCATATACTAAGGAACACGGCCAGCCAGATACTTCGCTTACCCCACAGAAATGCCGTGTATACTATAGGTACGTAAAAAAAGTGAGTGAATACAATTTCAATGTTTTTTATAAAATGGCAGTAATAAGTTATCCCTATACAGATCAGGATAAGTAAAGTTAATGTAATAACTTTTGCAGTATTTTTAATTTTTAGAAGTTGTTTACCCATTTTCAGGATATAATTAATTATTGGCATAAATGCCTTCTTTTTTAATTACTCTTTTTATAATTTTCAATTTTATTATAGATTGTTTGTGTGCAATATGCAATAGCATACTTCCATTATTTTGTAAATAAATAATCCAACGATTTCGCAATAAATAAAGGTATGCCGAATTTTATATTGAGGAGAAAGTAAAGGAGAAAGTAAAAATTCTTGACATATTAATCAGTATGATTATAATCTGATCGTTGGATTTATAAAACAGCGCATGTCTTTTTACCCATGTTAATAATTCTGGCTATTTGAATTTTATATCAATTATCTGTCCCGGCAGATATTCTGATTTTAAAATAATTTAATACAAAAATGAAAAGGAGTTTATCATGATGGTTTGGCCAAAAACTAACGACGCTATTGGAACGGTTAATAGGGGAAATCCATGTGAATCCGGATTATGTACCCTATGCCGGGCTGATTGTAAGGGAAAGTGCGAAACATGGCTTTCCAGCCTTAAAGGGAGAAAACTTTTATACCCAAGAGATTTCGGCTCTATTACTGCCGGAAGCTCCAATACAACTCATGTAGGAGTTTCCTATAATTCCTTAAGAATTAATGGTTATAATTACGGTGCCCACGGCTTGCCTCAGGGTATTACAAATTCCGAAGATGATTGTATATTTCCGAATGTTTCTCTTGAAACTGAATTCGGCGGTGAAGTAAAAACAAAGATACGTGTTCCTATGATGACAGGAGCTCTCGGCTCCACATTTATAGCGGCAAAATACTGGGAATCATTTGCAATCGGCGCGGCACTTGTCGGTTATCCTATTGTAGTTGGAGAAAATGTAGTTGGAGTGGATAAAACAGCGGAGCTTTCCAACGGTAAAATAACAAAAGCGCCGGAACTTGACCGAAGAATTGACACATTTTTACGCTACTACGACGGATACGGTGCAATCATAGTACAGTTGAACGTTGAAGATACCAGAAACGGCGTAGCGGAATATGTAATAGAAAAATACGGCGACAAGGTTGTAATTGAACTTAAATGGGGACAAGGCGCGAAAGACATTGGCGGTGAGATCCAAGTTACAAGCATCGAATATGCTCAATTTCTGAAAGACAGAGGATATGTGGTAGATCCTGATCCAGCACTTCCTGAAGTTCAGGAAGCTTTTAAACATGGTGCTATTCAGTCATTTGCAAGACACAGCCGGCTCGGCTATACCAGTCTTTCATCAGAATCGGAAGTAAAAAAATCATTCATGGAATCAGTTGCTTACCTCCGCAAACTTGGATACAAGCGCATTTCTCTTAAAACAGGGTCATACGGTATGGAAGCTCTTGCAATGTCAATTAAATACGCTTCTGAAGCAAAACTTGATTTATTAACCATTGACGGATCAGGCGGCGGAACCGGAATGAGTCCCTGGAACATGATGGAGTCATGGGGAGTTCCTTCTATTAACCTTCACGCTAAGGCGTATGAATACGCGAACATACTTGCAGGCAAAGGTAAACATGTTGTAGATATGGCGTTTGCCGGCGGCCTTGCAAAAGAAGATCAGATATTCAAGGCGCTTGCTCTTGGCGCTCCGTTTACCAAGCTGGTTTGTATGGGCAGATCGCTCATGATTCCGGCTTATCTTGGTTCTAACATTGAAGGTGTTTTAAAACCGGACATGAAAGAAAAACTCAACGGCAACTGGAATGAATTACCGCCGGCTGTTAAGGAATTCGGATCAAGTCCTGAAGAAATATTTGCCGGCTACTATGATGTCCAGAAAAAAGTTGGAAAAGATGAGATGAAAAATATCCCGTTTGGGGCTATTGCCAACTGGACTGCCGCGGATAAACTTGCCGCCGGGGTGCAGCAGTTAATGGCCGGAGCGAGAAAATTTTCTCTTAAGGATATTTCAAGAAGCGATATATTTGCCGGGAACAGAGAGACGGAAAAGGAAACAGGTATTCCTTACCTCACAGATGTTGCTGATGATGTAGCTAAAAAAATTATGAAGTCATAAGGTTTACGATAAAAAATAAAAAAGCTGACATTTTTAATGTCAGCTTTTTTATTTTCAGGTCAACAATATTATGGAAGTGTTATTAATGCAATCCGGCCATAGCTGTCTTTTTCACTTGTGTAAAAAACATACCCATTAGTAGCTTCAGTATATAATTCAGGCCAATAATCCCATAATCCCGCGCCCGGATTGCTTATCTCCTGTTTTACCCATGGTCCTGTAAGAGCTGTGCTTGTACATATCCAGATACTGCGTATCGGTAGCACCGATCCAGGGGGCGGCAAGAGTATACCAGATGCTGCCGATTTTTCCAAAAACATGATCCCATGAAGAAACAGTGAGAGCAGCATCAATTGTATATGAATTATCAGTAGTCGCGTCAAAATCAGCATTGTACCAAACTCTAATAGAAGTACCCGTGCGGGCAATCATGTACAGAGCACCTTCCACAACAACAGTCTGGGCAAGCACATCAGCGGACAGCTCTACCCATTTTGTTCCGTTTACTGTGGTACCGTCAAATTCAAAGACAGTTCCGTTAGCTGCTCCTGCATTTATATAAATTCTTTCTCCATTTCCAATATCACCTGATTTTGCGTGTACATGTAAAACACCTTCTCCAATCAGAATTTCTGTTGGTCCATCCCAGGTATTTCCATTATCAGATGTCTTATAATAATAGACACTTCTTGAGGTTAGTCCATGTGATACAAAGATATATACAAACCCATTAAGATAGGCCGCGCCCAATTCTCTCTGGTTAAAACTTGCAGGTCTATCTGTAAATGATTTTTCCAGGCGATTGGGCGGAGCACCAAGCAGGGTGTCTATGGAATTCGCCATCTTGTAATATACAGTATATGTATCATTATCCACTGCAGTGTGCCAAGTATTGCTATCAGCATAATCAGCCAGCGCAGTCGCATTATCAGCTACCGCATACACGAGCCAATAAATATTGTTGCCATCCTTGAATACACTTGGGCTGCGCATATAATTAGAAAACTTCACTACTGTGACAGTATATTGATTTGTAGAGCCATTTTCAGCTACAGTATTATACACAACAGGGCTGGTAAAATCTTGAGCGATGCCTCCCTGGGGATCAATTGTGACGCCTGAAATAGTGATTGTCGGTATTAGCGAACCAAGATCCGTATTATAAGGAACAGTAACAGTAATTGATGTATTGGTAATATGCCCGGTGATATTGTATTCAAGGAAAGTATTATCACTCATATTTAGATCAAATGAAAGTATGTCCCGGTTTGAATTAAAAATTTCCTGAAAGGCAGTACATCCTGTAAAGGTTAATAGAAAAAATAAGATAAATATCCCGGTACTTAATACCTTAATCAAACGCATAATATACTCCTATGATAATTACTTAACAATTACAATTAGTTGATTTTAATTAGTGTTTGAAGCTATTGATTTAAAATAATGTCAAGTTGATACTATTACTTGTATTAATATAAGGGTACCTTTAATAATCCTAATTTGAAGGTACCCTTGTGGGCAAAACAGCAGTTAAACCCCTCCTTTTTCGGGTTTTTAGAGGTGCCCATAAGTAATAGAGCTAAACTCAAATTTAGCCTCATGTTTAAGCATAGCACACTATTTTAACATCATCAAAATTTATTTGAAGCTTTTTGCGCTGTAAACACAAATAAGCTATGTTAATAGGATAGCAGGGATTAATAAGAGCTTTTCCTGCTGAAATAAGTTACC
>JAGLSM010000088.1 GCA_023135745.1 Spirochaetota bacterium
TAAGTGTTTGGGACAGTAGTGAATGAACCTTAACTGTATTTCCTGTTTCAGCTTTCTTCATTTATATCTCCTGATTTATTAATTTTACCTTAAAACAACCTACTAATTAATAATCAATTATTCAAACTCTATTTTTATATATGGGACTTAACTATGTGTCTACTATTAATGGGGTCAGTCCATCTCTTCCTAATTTGTTTATAGAACACAGATATTGCGGATGCGGCGGATCTACACAGATCTTTTTTTTAAATATTTCGGAAACACCATATGCAATTCCTTATCTTTAAATTTCCTTTGTAATAGAGCTTGAAAACAAAATCTGCGAATGCTTCGACTACCGCTCAACATAAAAATCCGCTCCAATCAGCTAAATCCGCATTCCTATCCTACTTTTCAAGGCAGCTTAATAAAATAATAGTAAAAACAATGCCGTTTTATTAGATTTGCCAATATCAATTTCCTGATTTTTCAGGAAGATGGCTTATCCACTTGTTCATTTTGAGCCTTTGGATCATCATTAAAGACTTCATCCAGGAGCAGTAAATGCGCTCATTTTTTTTAAAAAATTCAAATAAAATCCTTCTAATCCTGATAATCCACGCTGTACTTATCATAAACACTCCGGTTTCAGGAATAGTAAAAAACAATATCCCTTTGATGCATGCGAAAGATATCAGGCGGGGAATGAAGGGGTACGGACTCACTGTCTTTCAAGGGAACAAAATTGAAAAATTCTCGGTTGATATCCTTGGTGTTCTGACTAAGACCGGTCCCGGATCCAACCTGATACTCGCCAAGATAAGCGGAGGGCCCATTAAGCATACCGGTGTAATAGCCGGAATGAGCGGTTCTCCTGTATACATCAATGGAAAACTCATAGGCGCCATAGCCTATACATGGGGATTTACAAAGACCCCAATCGCAGGAATAACACCAATTTCTGAAATGCTCGATGTCTTTAAATTTAAAAAAGCAAAAAAGCCCCCGAAATTTAAAATCAGGCACACTGAAAAAACCAAACTTCACGGCAAAAAAATCAGCTATAACAACAGTTCATTCAGACCGGTCAAGACTCCGATTATATTTTCCGGAATGAATCCCGCAGTTTTTTCCATACTATCCGGCTCTTTCAGGGATCAGGGCTTCATGCCTGTTATAGGCGGCGGAGCTTCCAGGCGCCTTGTAAATTCAAAAAGCTACGACAAGTTATATCCCGGATCCGCTATAGGAGTACAGCTGGTAAGCGGCGACATGAATATAACAGGAATAGGCACAGTAACCTATGTCAACAGAGACAAAATCCTCGCCTTCGGTCATCCAATGATGATGCGCGGAAACGCTTCATTTCCAATGACTTCGGCTTATATCCATACCATTATGCCCAGCATGAAGCTTTCTTTTAAACTTGGTTCCCCCGTTAAAAAAATCGGATCCATTTACCAGGA
Organism: Spirochaetota bacterium; assembly: GCA_023135745.1. GTDB lineage: Bacteria > Spirochaetota > JAGLSM01 > JAGLSM01 > JAGLSM01 > JAGLSM01. The sequence goes on from JAGLSM010000088.1 coordinate 1,449, forward strand.
TAGAAAGACGGCTATAGCAGGAAGTTACAATATCAAACCAAAGGTTCTCCCCGCGGCAATTACATTTTCACATAATAATAGAACAAAGACATACAATTACAGCATAATCAGAGACGATCTCTTGTTCGCTAAACTGTTTGCTTCTGTTATTCTCAATACGCTTGTCAGCAAGAGTTCTTCACAGGGCCGACTTTCATACAATATTGATTATGAGTTTAACATCCGGGAAACAAAAACAGGCAGGATACACAAGGTAAGGGTTAAAGACTCATTTGCGACATTCATGTCTTTACAGGGTTATTACAATGCAGTGATTAAAATATTAAAACCTCTACAGTCGCTTCTATTTAATAATTATAAGAAAGTAGAATTAAAAAACATAAAAGTTTCAATCAAAGCTGTCCCGGATATCAGAGCTGTACAAATAACAGCATTAAAAACAGACGTAAAAAAAGTCCGTCCGGGAGATATTGTAAAACTGAGGGTCAAACTCAAACCATATCAGGGTAAGCCATTCTGGAAAACCCTGTCAATAAGGGTTCCAAAAAACGCGTTAAACGCCAAGATATTCTTTGTAGTATCAAGCGCCGGTCACGAAAGATACTACGATAAAATCATCGCTCCGGCAAAGTACCAGGCAGCATCTCTAAAAAACCAGATAGAAATACTAAATACGGATAGAAACTCAAGCGATCTTGTTGTATGGTCAGAACTGTATCAGCATGGACTGATCATCAACGGGCAGAAACTGCCGAATATCCCCTCGTCTGTTTTCAAGCTTTTCGCTAAAAGTTCAATCGACAAAATAGGTTTCCTGAATGCCCATCTCAGGAAAGTATTTCACAGCAACTATTTTATTTACGGACTGAAATTCATATTTCTGGAAATGGATCATTCAAATTATAAATAATGAGGAAGAACGAACATGAAGAAAATCAGCATACTTATCGTTTTATTTATTTTAAGCACTCCGCTTCTCGGTGTTTCCACATCGTTCTGGACTGACAACTCAATACAGGATTTCGAAAAAGGAAAACTCGACGGATTATCTATCAATGAAAACGGGCAGCTTTACCTTGCCCCTAAAAGCACCACCTTGCTAAAAAAAGATGACCTTTTTATTTGGGACATTGTCAAGTTAAAAGATGGAAGCATCTTTACTGCAACCGGGATAAATGGAAAAATATACAAAATAAACAAAAACGGTGAATCCGGCTTGTTTAAAAAACTCGAAGCAATGTCCGTAACAGCCCTTGCGGTTTCCAAAAATAATAAACTCTATGCCGCGACATCACCCAACGGCAAACTAATCCGCATGGATACAGCAAAGGGGAACTCAAATAAAACAGTAGAAATAACCCGATTCAAAGAAACCTATATTTGGGACATGCAATTCGATAATAATGGGACACTCTATGTAGTTACCGGAAATCCCGCCCGCTTGTACAGTGTTAATGTAAATAACGGGGCAAAAAAATTAATATTTTCAGCCGTGAATGAATCACATTTTCTTAGTCTGGGCATAAATTCCGCGGGATCTGTGTACTTCGGCAGCGCCCCCAACGGAAGACTGTATAAAATGTCCTATAAAAGCAAAAAAGTAAAGATACATTACGATACTTACGAAAACGAAATATCATGTATTCACATTGATAAAAAAGGAATTGTCTACTTTGGAACAGCAACGCAATACCGTAAATACCCCGGCAAAAATTTTAAATTTAAAGACAGCTTTACATTTAAAGAAAAAGATACCGAAGTAAAAAAAACGCTGAAAAAAATAAAAAAGAAAAAAAAGCCTCTTAAGAACTCTGTTTACAAACTGAATCTTGATGACAAAATTGAAAAAATATTCACAATGAGCGGTATCTCAATTTTCTCCCTGGTTACGGACAAAAACAAAAACCTCTACATAGGCACAGGAGATAAGGGAGTAATATATAAATTAGACAGAAAAAATACCGTTTCAAGACTCACCAGATTTCATGAAAACCAGATTCTCAGACTAATAATAGATAAAGGAAGCCTCTATGTCGGGACAGGTAACGACGGCTCCGTTTTTAAGATGGATCTTCAGGCAAAGACTAAAGGCGTTTACACATCACAGGTTATTGACTGCTTCACCAAATCCATTTGGGGTTCAATCTCATGGATAGGAACCCGTCCCGCAAACACAAAAATTTCCATCTACACAAGAACAGGCAACACAGATGCTCCAGACAAATCCTGGAGTAAATGGGAAGGCCCTTTTACTGTGAAATCCGGTGACAAAATCAAGAGTCCATCCGCAAGATATATTCAATACCGCATTATTTTTTCAAGCAGCCGTCTTGGTAATACTCCAATGATTCAATCCGTTTCAATTCCTTTTTTGAAAAAAAACAGACCTCCGAGAATAAAGAGTATACTTCTTACTTCATACTCGTCTCTGTACAAACCAGCCTTTTCCAAACCTTCAAAGCTGAAATTAAAACCGGGTCAGATGAAAATAACATGGTTTTCCGCTGATGATGACAACGACTCTCTGATATATTCCGTTTACTTTAAATTCAAAAATGACAGCACATGGTATCTGTTGAGAAATCGATTCTATAAAAACACCCTCATATTTAATACATCTCTTTTACCTAATTCACGATATACCTTTAAGATTACAGCATCCGATCTTCCGTCAAATACAGACTTAACTTATAAAACCGGCAGTAAGGAAAGCCGGTCATTTCTTGTAGATCATTCAGAACCATTAATTAAAAACTTAAAGGTAAAACATAGCGGTAATAAAATAATCATCTCAGGCATTACAAAAGATGAGTGGTCAATAATAACCAAACTAAAATATACCCTGAATGTTAAGCAATGGAGAAACATCAATCCAATTGATGATGTATACGATTCAAAAACTGAAAAATTCAGAATTGTAATCGATAAAAAAGCAAACCCGTTTTTAGTCAACGGTAAAAATATCATGATAATCAGAGCACAGGATAAGTTTGCGAACTGGATTACAGAAAAAGTTGTATTTAATGTTAAATTAAATACAACTGACAGGGGTTTTATAAACAACAATCTGTATTTTAGAAAACACCGTAACTAAGGAGTTATAAATGAGTGATAACAAGATAAATAAAGTAGTAATAATCGGATCAGGCCCGGCAGGACTCACCGCCGGAATATATGCTTCGAGATCAGGATTATCCCCGCTAATTATCGAGGGAATGGAATCCGGAGGCCAGCTCATGACAACAAATGATGTTGAAAATTTCCCCGGATTTCCTGACGGTATAACCGGTCCTGAACTTATATCCAATATGAGAAAACAGGCCGAGAAATTCGGGACTAAGTTTGTTTCCGGCGATGTCACAAGCATTAACCTTGAAAAACGCCCCTTCACTATTGAAATTGCCGATGAAAAGATCCTTACAAAAACACTTATAATTGCGACAGGAGCAAAGGCCAGGTATCCGGAAATTGATTCTGTTAAAAAAATGATAGGCAGAGGTGTTTCAGCCTGTGCTACATGTGACGGATTTTTCTTCAGAGACAAAACAATATTTGTTATAGGCGGCGGAGACTCCGCAATGGAAGAAGCCATGTTTCTCACCCAGTTTGGAAAGACAGTCAATGTTGTACACCGCCGTGATGAACTTAGAGCATCCAAAATCATGCAGGATTTGGCAAGATCAAATAAAAAAATAAAATTCTTTTACAGCCACACCGTCTCTGAAGTTCTGGGTGAAGAAGAAGGCAAAGTCACAGGAATAAAGCTCAAGGATCTTAAAACCAATGAAGAGACAGACTATCAGGCTGATGGAATATTCTTTGCTATAGGACATGATCCAAATATTTCATTCCTCAATAGACAGCTTGAAGTAAACGGCATGAATTACCTTGTGAGTAAACCTGACCTGACCGCGACAGCAGTGGAAGGCCTATACGCAGCAGGTGATGTCAGCGACCATTTTTACCAGCAGGCAATAACAGCGGCGGCAGAAGGCTGCAAGGCGGCAATAGAAGCGGAAAAATTTCTTCTTGAAAGAAACGAAGTAAATTAAAACAGACCTTTACCTAACCCCCTTATTCCCCCTTCCCTTGAATGGAAGGGGGAAACAGACACCTTTAGTATATACATCCGTTCAATACAAATTTCTGTATTTTTTTTTAAGACTGACTAAAAGTTACTTTTAATCTCTTTACTGCTTGATTTTACAATTAAGAGATCTTTTAAAACAAGGATTCCATCTCTTAAATTATGATATTCAATTCTGCTGTTATGGATTTCTCCATCAATCTTGACAATAAGTTCCAAAGAAATGTTCGAAATCAATTTTCAACGTTCCCCTTCCCTTTGAGGGAAGGGATAGGGTTAGGTTAGAAATCACCCCTTCTAACTACGATAAAAAATTCATTTTTTGCTTGACAAATATTTAACAAATATACAAATTTGAGTCGTGAGATTGACAAATATTTAACTATCTCGCCCTCTTTTTTTCTTTAAGAGGCCCAAATTAAATGGGAATAAATTTAAATTTTATTAATTTTCAGGTTGATTGTAAAATTACCGTCATAATTCTAAATACCAAGATACATTAAAAGGAGTCCATATGTCCTGCAGAAAAAGGAAAGACAATATTCTGGACCAATTTCCGGAAAAAACGGCTGAGCTGGAAGCTTTTATAAATAAGCTTCCTATCAAGAAAGAAATGCATAAAAAAAAAGGCAGCCTGATAGCAAGTCTTCATAGGGCTCAGGAAATATTTGGATACCTTCCTCAAAGCATTCAATTATATGTCGCAAAAAAATTCAGGATTGAGCTCTCTGATGTTTACGGAGTAATAAGCTTCTATTCATTTTTTACAACCAAACCTGCCGGAAAATTCAAGATAAGCGTTTGTACAGGAACAGCATGCTTTGTAAAAGGTGCTGATAAGGTGCTAAAAGAATTTGAAGATAAACTTACCATTAAAGAAGGTGAAACAAGAGAAGATCTCGAGTTTTCACTTGGAGGGTTACGCTGTGTAGGAGCCTGCAGTCTGGCGCCGGTTGTCATGGTCAATGACAAAGTATACGGCAATGTTACAGCTGAAATGGTAAAAGACATCATAGAAGATTGTAAATAATTCAAAATTATCAGAAATAAAGGATCTACAATATGATAAAAAATCCGGCAGAACTTAAAAAATTATCCGATGAAATACTGGATAAAAAAACAAAAGCCGCCAAAAATACAATCCTGGTCTCTATGGGAACATGCGGAATCGCCGCGGGCACAGCCCCTGTATTAAAAGCAATTCAAACCGCTATAAAAAATAACAAACTCGATGATTCCATTGAGATTATTGAAACAGGATGTATGGGTCTATGCCACAGTGAGCCAAGCATTGAGCTAATAGACAATGCCACAGGTAATACCTTTATCTACGGTAATGTCAACGAATCACAGGCAGAGGAAATCGTAAAAAACGGTTTTGGAAAAGCTCCTTCACTGAACCTTATTGATCGAACCTGGTACTATCCTGAAACTGAAAAAAATACAAATAATTTTACGCAGACAAAAATCGTACTAAAAAACAGCGGTAGAATAAATCCTGAAAAAATTGAAGAATATATCGCAGCTTCCGGTTACCGCTCACTGGCAAAGGTACTGACAGAAATGAAACCCGTGGAAGTAATTGATACAATTGAAAAATCCGGTCTCAAAGGCCGAGGCGGCGGAGGTTTCCCAACCGGAAGAAAGTGGAGATTTGCCGCGGATCAAGACTCTGACGAAAAATACGTAGTCTGTAACGCCGATGAAGGAGATCCCGGCGCATTTATGGACCGTGCCGTTCTGGAAGGTGATCCGCATGCAGTTCTCGAAGCAATGGCAATAACCGGTTATGCTATAGGAGCAGGAGAGGGTGTCATTTATATACGGGCAGAATACCCTCTTGCAATTAAACGGCTCGAAATAGCAATTGATCAGGCACAGAAAAAAGGGCTTCTTGGAAAAAACATCCTTGGCTCAGTATTCGACTTCGACATCAGCCTGACATTCGGTGCAGGAGCATTTGTATGCGGAGAAGAAACCGCATTGATACATTCAATAGAAGGCGAAAGAGGAATGCCTACATTCAAACCGCCCTTCCCCGCTGTTGCCGGACTCTGGGAAAAACCTACAATAGTTAATAACGTCGAAACATTGGCAAATATTCCGGCTATTATAAGAAACGGATCAAACTGGTTCAAAAAAAT
>JAGLSM010000089.1 GCA_023135745.1 Spirochaetota bacterium
TTGTATTTGTACCGGGCCTCGCGTTTGACAGAAAAGGAAACAGACTGGGTTACGGCGGAGGGTTTTTTGACCGTTTTTTAAAAACTTTCCCGGGTATATCGGTAGGCGTATGTCATCATATCCAGCTTAAAAACACACTCAATATTCTGGAACATGACATTGCTGTAGATTATATTTGTACAGAAAAAGAATTCATAAGCTGCCGGAGTATGAGTAATGAAGTCAATAAGAATACTTAATTCAAAACCTATAGACGCAAACCTGCGCATACCCGGATCCAAGAGTATAACAAACAGAGCCCTTGTGATTACAGCCCTTGCTGAAGGACGTTCTATCCTGAACAATGCTCTTTTCAGCGATGATACAATCTACATGATGGAAGCCCTTAACCAATTGGGAATTGAAGTAAGAAGCCAGCCGGAAAATAATAGAATAATCATAGACGGCGGACTTTCACGGATTAACTACACTTCAGAAAAATCATTATTCCTGGGCAACGCGGGAACAGCCATGCGTTTTTTAACCGCGATGCTGTCCCTTACGAATAACACCATCGAATTAACCGGAATAACCAGAATGAAACAGCGCCCCATAGGAGAACTATTGTCCGCCCTTGCCTCATGGGGAGGCGACCTCTACTCAACAAAGGGAAACGGCTGTCCTCCTGTGCTTATAAGGGGACGAGGCCTTGAAGGAGGAATTGTCTCTCTTCCGGGAAAAACAAGCAGCCAGTTCATATCCGCCTTACTGCTGATTTCTCCTTATACAAAAAATGAAAGCATCATAAATATAGGAAACAATCCCGTATCACTTCCCTATATAAAAATGACAACAGAAATGATGAATGAATTTGGAGTAATAATTGATTCCACTGATAAGCCCATGTCATTTAGAACAAGCCCCCATAAAAAATACTCGCCAGGAGAATACTTAATCGAAAGCGATGCTTCATCTGCCTCATACTTCTTCGCGGCTGCCGCTGTTACAGGGGGTAAAACAAGAATTCTGGGATTGTCGGAAAAATCCATTCAAGGAGATATTGCCTTTGTACGAGTTCTTGAAAAAATGGGTTGTACAATAAAATCAGGTCCCGACTGGATTGAAGTTTCAAGTAATGGTCATTTAAATGGAATTACAGCTGATATGAAAAATATATCCGATACCGCCCAAACCCTCGCATGTGTCGCGTTATTTGCTGAAGGAAAAACAAAAATAACCGGTATTGCCAATATACGCTTTAAAGAAACAGACAGAATACTTGCCCTTAAAAATGAATTGTCCAGACTTGGCGCAAAAATTGAAGAAACTGATGACAGTATAACAATCCATCCCGCACAAAAATACAATACAGCAGAAATTGAAACATATGATGACCACAGAATGGCGATGAGTTTTGCCGTTGCAGGTCTTAAAATAAAAGGTATAACGATAAAAGATCACGAATGTGTTTCAAAAACATTTCCTGATTTTTTTAAAGTCTTAAACGAGGTGATTATAAATGAAGATTAAAATAATTTTAATTACTATGATTCTGATATCAACAACTCTGCTCCCTAAAAATCAAGGTGATAAAATTTATAATAAAAACTTTAAATTTTATTTTACAAAACTTCCTGATTGGCATTATTTAAAACCAAAAAAAAATAGACTCTTTGATATAATAAGAATCAATACTTCTTATAAAGATCCGCAAAAGATAAAAAAATCAATACTTCCCTACATAAATTCAAGAATTTTTCTAGTATTTAAAAAAGCCGATGAAAGTTCTATTTTTGATTACAGTAAAAAAATAATAAAATCCATAAAATATCAGGGCTTTATGCTTCATATAAAAACAAGCAAAACAGAAAACAGTATTGGTGTAATATACGCCCTTCTCAGTTACAAACTCCCACCGGGCGCGAAAGAAAATAATTTGTGGATCTCCTTGAGATTTTTCAGAACTAAAACTCACTACTTTTATTTCTGCGGAGCAACTCACAGTAAAAGGGAATTATCCGGTATTGATACAATGTTCCGCACTATAAAATTCAAACCATAAAAATCTAATGACGATGATTTAAAAACATTGATCCTTTTCCCGGACTATAGGCCTTTTTTATTGACAGAGTAACAAAGTCTTTGGCTTTTTTGACAGACGTCAGAATATCATTACCGTATGCAATGTAAGCAGTAATAGCTGCCGAATACATACAGCCTGTACCATGAAATTCCTTTTCAGATTCAACAACCTTAGCTGTCAGCTTTTCAAATACCCCTTCATTATACAACAGATCTGCAGCCTTTTCCTCTTCAAGATGACCACCCTTTATAAGAACATTCCTTGCCCCGTAACCGGTAATTTCCAGAGCAGCTTCACGCATATCTTCAATATTAATCACAGCCCTACCGGAGAGCATTGATGCTTCATAAAGATTAGGCGTAACAAGATCGGCTAAAGGTAAAAGTTTTTCCCTGTAGGCCATGACAAGATCATGCGCGATAAGGCTGTCGTTACTCGTTGAAACCATCACAGGATCAATCACAATATTTCTTAGAGAGTATCTATTAATACAATGAGCAACCACCCCTATAATAGCCGTATTGTAGAGCATTCCTATTTTAACAGATACAACATTCATATCATCAGTTACGGCAGAAATCTGTTTTTCCACAAAATTCTCGTTTACAGATAATATCTCACGAACCTCTGTACTGTTCTGTGCAGTCAAGCATGTAATAACTGAACATGGGAAGACTCCCAGTTCATGAAAGGTCTTGATATCCGATTGAATCCCCGCGCCTCCTGATGAATCACTGCCGGCTATAGTTAACGCAACTGGAATTGATTTCATAAGGCTCCCCCTTTTTTTGACATTATACAGATATATACATAAGCATACAAGCAAAGAATTCATTCAGACACATAAAGGATGTTTAATTCTTCTAAGAAACTTTATATTGATTTTGGTTTGGCAGATATCACAACTGACACAGGTCTTAAGTCTGCCTGCTCATGCACTGATTAAGTCAAAATATTTATACATGATTGCTTTACCACAAAAGTCTTTTTTTGACTTTTATGGCAAATCTTGTGGACTCGTCTTATCTTAAAGTATTTTTTTAATCAACTGAAAAATAAAGGTGATCGAAATAATGAGTATCATCCCAGAAATAACCCATATCAAAATCCGAGACAAACATAAAGTATTGTTGAACTTTACTCAAATTAATTGATCCGAAAGCACTAAGAGGTATTTTTACAGTAGACCAGTTGCCATTTTGAACCAGGCCGTATGAAGCTAATTGTGCACTGGTTAACCAATCTTCAGTCACTATAGAACTCTTCATACCAATTTTAAAACCACCCCTTGTACCTCGGTACATAAAATTCATATAATTATAAGCACTCAAATCACGATAATTCACAAAAGGATTTACACCAATGCCTATTCCCATCCAGAAACCAGTACCAAAAAACTTCCAATATTTTACACCTTCTCCAAACGAAGCGGTGGTCTCCTCACTAACATCTGCTCCTCCGCCTGAATCCTGCCAGATGTCAAGTTTTGTATCAAAATCCCACAATACACTTGTTCTTACAGATTCTGAGTAAATACCAAAGGTAGAAGGTGTAGAAGATGAAGAACTTGATGAGGAAGAACTGGTACTACCGACTGCTTTTGAAAAGTGAACGTTGTCAATATAATGAACATCTCCCACATTATAACCAAGTGCCTCAACAGAGACAAACATGAAATACTGTTCTATTTGAGTTTTATCAATTAAAAAAGTAGAAAACGGCTCGCCATTAAATTTAGTAAGAGGTATTGATACGTTACACCATTTCCCATTCAAGATAACACCATATTCAGCCAACTGATTATGGGTCAGCCAATATTCGTCTCCGTTTCCGTCTTTCATACCAACTCTAAAACCCTTATATCCTCTGTACATAAAGTTCAAATAATAATAATCTCTTAAATCACGGTATTTGTCTAAAGGTTCTACTCTTACCCCAATTCCCATCCATGATCCGGTACCGGTTAACTTCCAATATTTATTGCCGTCTCCTAAAGGAACTGCAGTTTCCTCACTTATATCCGCGCCTCCGCCTGAGTCCTGCCATACATCAAGTTTACAATCTGTATCCCAAAGTACATTCATATCGAAGGTCTCAGTATAAATACCAAAGGTTGGACCGCTTGGAGTAGTATAACTGAAGAGCACAGTTGCCGGGTTTATAATTGTGTGAGAAGAAGACACATTAATTACTTGAGATTTCCACTGACCTTGATAACCTGCTGTCATAATATAATTACCAATTGGTACAAGATAGAAAAAAGCACTGCCAATAGTTGAAGCATTATTATCAACTCCATTACTGGTGAGAATACTTCGTATGACATTGCTGCTGCTATTACATAATAAGACTTCAATATCAGTAATAGGTAAACCATACTCATTAGCTGTATTTACCATTATTACCCCATATTGATCACTGCCTACTGCCTTCAGCGTATTACCTGCATTGACTCTTCCATGACCATAGGTATTATCAAAACCAACCACTCCCTTATCATCTGCTGTTTGTTCAATAATGGATTTAACCTGACCCGGTGTTAAGCTGCTATTCCTGGAAAGAAGCAAACTGCATAATCCGGCCACAAAAGAAGTAGCCATAGAAGTACCGCTTTTCTCTACATAGCTGCCATTGTAGCTGGTAGAATAGATATCAGAACCGGGAGCTGCTACTGATATGTGTGCTCCGCCTGTTGAAAAATATGAGATTTGATCATCTTTATTTGAAGAACCAACAGCCATAACACCTCGATAGGCCGCAGGATAAAGAATACTTGAGTATCCACTATTACCCATTGCCGCAACAACAACTATGCCTTTTCTAATTGCATAGTTAACCGCATCGAAAAGCAGCTGAGAATAAAAGCTGCCCCCTAAACTCATATTAATTACCATACGGCTGCTGCCTTTATTATCTATTGCCCAAACAATACCCTCAGCAACTGATGCATCTGTACCGCCGCCATATTCGTTTAATACCTTTACAGACATAATTTTACAATTCCAGCTTACACCGGCAATTCCGTTCGCATTATTTCCTCTGGCTGCGGCAATTCCGGCCACATGAGTACCATGGCCATTATCATCTCCATTAACATTTGACGGAATTATCTTATTTTCAAAGGTATTATACCCATTAATCATATTAGCCTGCAAATCAGGATGAGTACCGTTAACCCCTGTGTCTAAAACGGCAATTGTTACATTATTTCCCCCTGTTGATATATCCCAACCGGTTTGACTATTGGCAAATAAATGGGAGTACTGTTTACTGTAATCAGTATCATTGGGTACAAAACTATGCTTAGCTATATAATTCGGCTCTGCTACCATAAATCCTGTTTTACCCTCAAGTAACTGCAGAGCACTGCTTACTGTTGTCCCGTTAGGTAAGGTTATTACGGCATATTGAGCTTGATCTGTTGAAAAGCTTTTTGCAACATTACCATTAACTAAGCTCGTTACTTTCTCAAGGGAATCAAATCTATTCACTTTAACAAGTATGTTATCTGTCTTATAATCATTGATTGTCGCATTGGGATCAAGATGTATAACAGTTGAGTCTCCACTACCTTTAAAATCTTCCTGCATATTCAATTCATAGTCAGAACAACCTGCAATTAATAATAAAATAAAAAGAAAAACTGAAATTTTAAATAGCGACTTGAAATTTAACATATAGCAGACCCTTGATAATTTTAATTAATTATTCAACTCAACAAATTATATAATTTTAAATACGTCTTATTATTATACTTATACGAATGAATTGTAGTTTTATGCCAAATTTTTTATAAATAATGTTCTGGTTCAGCAGGATTACAAAAACATCCCATATATTAATTATAGATCATAGATAGAACATTTTCAATAGTTTTGTCGTTTATTGCAGTAAATCCGGATATTCTTCGAAGATACTTTATATTCAGACAGATAAACAGGAAGCCTCACCCTAATGACTACGCACATAGTGTAAAGAAATCAGACAAAAACCCTTTAAATCCGTAAAAAAACATTATACTATTTAGTCCTGTAAAGATGCCTATTAAAACTTTTCTGGAATATTGGGGTAAATTATGAACAAATCGTCAAAAGAAAATACAAAACACATTATGATGCTTACAACACTATGGGTAATGGATTACTTAAAAGAAACCCCCGGCGCAGATGAAGACACAGTTGTAGAATTTATATACAAAATAAGCGACAACATAATAAACGATTTTGAAAAAATTACAAAGAAGTCTTAAATTACTTGTTCTTTTTAGATTTATGAAGTTTTACACCTTTAATCTCGTTCCAGATTTTCCTTTTTTTTGTGTAGGACTTAAAGGCAATCTCAAGACTCGCATGCTTTTTCCTATGGAGTTTTTTCTGCCATTCATTCATCCAACCCCGATAAAATCTCGAAAAAGGCTCTTTGATTCCATGTTTTTCATACATATCTAAAGCCGGCTTAAACAGCTCATCGTACCAGCTCTTTGTCAATTCGTCCATATGAGGATTCCGTTTTAACTTTATGCTTAGATACTTAAAGTGCGAACCCATAAGCTGTTTTGTTAAAAAACGGTACCAGTGAGCTGTCCCTCTGGGAACTACAGCATCTGGCCTGAAAAAAAGCAGCCGCGACACCTGAAGGAAAGAGGTTCTCTCCTCACGTCTGGTTCTTGTAAGAAGATGAAGCGCAAGCTTTATATAATTAAAAAAAGTTCTTATAATATTTCTTTTTCTATATTTCTTAAGATATGCGTCATAAACATCCGTAAACCATACACCCGGTCTGTCAGCCCACATATCCATAATATCACAGAAAATATCAGTCTCTCTCTTGCCCGGGACAAGATCAAGCAGGTAGTGCTTTTTTATATGATCCATAGTATTTTCATAAATTTCAATATTCCAGCTGTGAATCAGGGTTTCATCATCCGGCTCATAACCGTTTTTATCAATAAACCATTTTTTATGACCTGTGAAAATTGAATCCTCAATTTTTGCCCAGGTTTCCATCCTTGCTACATAAAACTTATCCTCAGGTATAATAGTAAAAATTTTTGTCTTCATAAAAAAATCATACTTCTCCCTGAACAGCGGAAGTTTTTCGATTCTCATATTAGGACATAGTTCTACAGGAATGCTCAATAATGTTACTTCAGCGCTTATGAATTCAACCCTGTTTGTCTTTGCGACCGAAACACGGTGGTTCCCGTCCCGCACAAAATAGTACCCGCCGTATTCATAAACCATAATTGTTGAATTAATTCCATCAACCAGAATAAGCTTCTGTAGTTTACTCCATCTGGATCTCATCCATTTCTGAATAGGGAGAAATCCTTTAACAAAGTCGGATGACCTTGATTCGGATCCGATTATCCGTTCTACCTTTATATCCTCAATGCCTGAGTATGACTCACCCTGAGGACGCACCACATTGACAACATCATCGATGCTCAATAACGAGGTATCCCTGCGGAAAAGTCTTCCATAGAACCTTATTCTTCTTCCAAGAGAGTATGCTTTATCAAAATTCATGTGGGAAGGATAAGAATTTTTTAATAAAAGAAAAGAAAATTATTTGTTACTACTCAGGTAATT
>JAGLSM010000009.1 GCA_023135745.1 Spirochaetota bacterium
GAGGAACAATATTCCTTGATGAAATCGCACTGCTTGAAACAAATCTTCAGGGAAAACTCCTGAGAGTAATTGAAGAAAAAATGGTGCGTCCGATTGGCGAAACAAATATGAAAAAGACAGATATCCGTATAATCGCAGCCAGTAATACTCCCATTCTGGACGCCGTCAATAATTCATCATTCAGGGAAGACCTATATTATAGATTAAATGTTTTTTCTATTAAGATGCCTCCTTTAAGAGAAAGAAAGGAAGACATCCCGCTCTTGGTAAAACATTTTATGGATCAATTTAAGATAGAACAGCCAATACAACCTGAGGCAATGGAAAAGCTGATAAATCATAACTGGCCGGGAAATGTAAGAGAACTTAAAAATGTATTAGAAAGAGCCGGTATAATTGCGGGTAATAAAGCAATAGATAAAAAGCATATAATAACAAACTCTCTAAAATCAGATGCAGCAATTAATGGAAAACTCACCATATCTCCAACTCTTACAGATCTTCCTAATGAATCATTTCCAATTAATACATTCCAGCAAAATATTCTTAAAATTGTTCTTCAAAAATTCAATCAAAACCAGTCAGCATCTGCCAGATATCTCGGCATATCAAGAAAAATCCTGCAGACAATGATGAAAAACTCAGGACTTCTGTAAAACATCCCAAAAACCCGCACACGCGGACTTTTGGAACATCTTAAGATTAGCTATAATTTAATGATAACTTATTACTGATCAGTTAGTCAGTAACTCGGAATTTAGTTTACGGTGCTGATATCGCCTCTGAAACGGCCGCCCGCAGACCCGGCAGTTACGTAGAACTTATGAGAACCTGTAAATTTTGCAGTGAATAAAAATGAATTGTATCCGCCGCCTGTGGTACGGCACCATGCATACCATCCTGTAGGCAAATACTTGATATATGCGGTCATTCCTGCCGCACCATTGATCCAAATTTTATAAGTGCTTCCCGCTTGCAGTTTATAATATGTACAGAAAGCTGTCTGGTATCTTCCCAGATGATTTAGAAAATAAGCTCCAAAACTGTCAATCGTAAAACCAACTGTCAACACCATAATAATCGCCAATGTTAATAAAACACGAATTGATTTCCTCATTTCATCCTCCATATCTCATTTTATAATATAAACTATTGCAAAAACCATACCCAAAAAATGATTTAAAAATTCTTTTATGAATATTTTGTAAAAAATTAAAATTTTTGAAATAAAATTGAATTAAAACAGAGATTATTAATAAAATAATGATAAATATTTGCCCAATTACACCATTTTACCTCATAATTTATTAAAAAATAAATAAGTTACGTGAAAAAACCTGTCCCTTTCAGGACAACTGTCTCATAAGGGACAGCTACTGGAGCTTCATTCCTTTTGATTGCTTCTTCAGCCATTATCCAGTCTTCTATAGAATCACCCGTACTGGAACCGTCCATTCTTTTTAAATAATATTGATAGGCCATCTTT
Source organism: Spirochaetota bacterium (assembly GCA_023135745.1). GTDB lineage: Bacteria > Spirochaetota > JAGLSM01 > JAGLSM01 > JAGLSM01 > JAGLSM01. The sequence goes on from JAGLSM010000009.1 coordinate 1,487, forward strand.
TATTTCATCAACATGTTTATTTAAGCTGTCAGCTTCCTTTTTATTTTTTTTATCAGCCATTTTTTAACCCCCGTCTTAAATGCTTAAAACAAGATTTTTTTAAATATGCTATTATGAATTTCATAAATAAAGAGGAAAATTAAGTTTAAAAACGCTGCCCATGGAATCAGAATTAGATGCTTCAACCCTGCCCCCGTACTCCTCAATAAGCCGCTTAACTATCGCAAGACCAAGCCCGCTGCCTTTACCTCCGACCCCAAAAAAAGGTTCAAATATTCTTTTTAAGTCCTCCTTCTTTATCCCGGGACCATTGTCGTGAATCTCAAGACATAGATAATGATGATCTATCAATCCGGTCCTAAGTGTAATTTCCCCGGCATCTCCTGCAGCATTAATCGCGTTTTCAATAATATTGGATATTATCTGATAAGCATGAGAATAGGTCATCGCTACCGCCGGAAGGTCAGGAAAATCATTTATGATAAGTTTAATCGATTTTTTTTCTATAATAGGCTTAAAATAATCAGCTATCTCATTTATAACATTCTGAAGTTCAACTTTTTCTATGACAGTTTTATTCTCTCTTGAAAACATTAGGGTTTCTTTAATAAATGCATCAATCCTTGCAATTTTGTCTTCTATTACTTTAAGATATTTATTTACACCTCCGTCCCCAAAAACCGGTTGGTGAGCTTGTCGAACCACACCTCCGTCCCCTTTTAGAATCTCTACAGCACCTGCCATTGCATTGAGAGGATTTCGTATTTCATGAGCCATTTCAGCAGTCATTTGTCCCATTACAACGAGCCTTTCATTCTTCAATGATGCGTCACTTAAAGACTTAAGTGTCAGTATTAATTTATTGTAGGATTCCGCGAGAACCTTTATTTCATCACTACTAAGCTTCATATTATGATCAATTTCATTATATGTACCATCTGCTGTCTGCAATTTAAAATGATCCGATATCCTCTTTAACGGTCTTGAAAGCCTTCTTGAAATGTACATTGAAATTATCATTACGATAATAAGGCCCCATACAGCTATTGTGAATATATAACTTAATAGAAGCTTATCCCCGCTTAGCTGTTTATTATTAAAACCAAATACACCGGAATAACCTTCTTTTCTCTTCTTAAGAAATATAAAAAAACCTCCGTCCCTCAAAAACCCGCCATTCCTGATGACCTTATTAATGAAAACCCGGGATTTTATCTTTTTCTTAAAGGATAACATTTCATTTTTTTTCTTTAAAAAACTTGGCATTATAATCTTAAATGAATTTTTCCCTATGTATATTTCACCCAAGGTATTTTTTCCGCTTTTTCCATCCATATAAGCAAGACAATTTGATAAATTCATTTTATTGTTGTTACTATTATTGACTGAATATATAAAAAAAACAGCGGCAGACCCAATCAGTAAAAAAAGAGGAATAAAAGCGAGGAATATCCTGTCCTGAATTGTCATAAAATCTCCAAAATCAGTCTAATTTTACATGTTTTTTATAGAAAAAACCTTATATTTCATAGGCAATATTATATCGGAGAACTAGAAATTGAAAAGGTTTATTAAAAGATCTTTTCAATACATTTATTAATTGCTTTACATTAATTACTTTACTTATAATAATTAAGTATTATGAAAGTATTGGCTTGGATAATTATCGCATGAAAGGATTAATCTATGAAGAAAAATATCTTTTTAATTATGCTTGCTATTATAATATTATGCGTTGCTATCGCCTGCGGTGACAATGAAACTACCTCAACCAGCTCGTCAAGCTCATCAATCGGCCTTGGTTCAGAAATCACAGTAACCAGCGGAACAGTCGGCTTTGACATGCGTTATGTGCCTGCCGGGAGCTTTGCTATGGGAAGTAGTAACATAGGGGGGAACGCTGCACCTGAACATCAAGTAACCCTCACACGCAATTTCTGGATGATGGAAACAGAGGTAACTTACGCCGTATGGACCAATGTTACTCAATGGGCTGTCGCAAACGGATATATTTTTGCCAATGCAGGATTACAGGGAAATGGTAGCGGAAACGACAATGATCCCCTTGAACCTGTGACTGATATAAACTGGAACGATGCGATTGTCTGGTGTAACGCACTATCAGAAAAAATGGGATTGACCCCGGTATATACATATGGAGGGAATGTTATTCGTAACTCAATGGATTCAAACCATCAAATTACAAGTAACGCGGTCTTCAATTATGATACCGGCGGTTACCGTTTACCTACTGAGGCAGAGTGGGAATACGCGTCCCGCTACAAAGACGGCGTAAGCTGGACACCGGGTGACTATGCCAGCGGGGCGACCAATACCAATGTGGAAGCAACAGCTGCTGTAGGATGGTATATGACTGGTGATTCTCACCCAGTAGGAGAAAAGGCCCCCAATGCGCTGGGCATAAACGATATGAGTGGGAATGTATTTGAGTGGTGTTGGGACCGGTATGATGTCTCCTATTACAATGGCGGCTCAAGGACAGATCCTACAGGCTCCGTCTCAGGTCCGCTTCGCATTTGGCGGGGGGGCTGCTGGGACACCAGTGAGAATACTTTACAGTGCGCATATCGCAACATGGCAGATCATGCCAGTGGTGGTAGCGATCAGACCGGTTTCCGGGTCGTGAGGAATTATTAGATTTTTGAGGCAAAACCTTATTGGGAAATCATGTCCCGGCTTTGAATTAGAACATCCTGTAAAGAAAAACGGCAGGAGTAGTTATAATCTCCCAACCAAAAAATCTTCAAAATCAGGCTAATTTTACAATGTTTTTTTAAAGAAAAAACATTATATTTTATAGGCAATATTATATCGGGGGCTCAAAATTGAAAAGGTTTATTATCATACTGGCAAATCTGTTATTAATCACCGCGGTCGGAATGGCTTCGGACTTATCATCCAAAGACTGCTCAAAAAGACTTGAAGCGGTTCAAAAAGCCGCAAAAAAAACCAGTCACAAATATTATAAAGAACTAAAAAACCTTGCGTTAAAAGATAAATCCCAAAAAATCAGATACTATGCTGTCAAAGCTCTTGCCAGATTACGCAGTTACAACAGCCAGAAGGTCCTCGAGAAAGTTTTTAAAGACGATAAAAGCAATAAGGTTGCTATGCTAAGCGGACTTTTGATTTACGATTTCCCCAAATATTCAGGCACAAGATTCCTGGAATACTGCGCCTCAGGTTACGCAAAGGTATACACTATTCGTATGAGAAAAATGGCTCTTAGGATTCTCGGTAAAAAACTCGGATGCAGAATCAAGCTCCTTATCAATCTGGTTCTAAAAGACAGTAAATACGAACTCAGACTTGAAGCCGCAAAAATGCTTGAAAAAACAGTTCATAAGGATAATATCCGTCATATGAATCATGTCCTCAGAACAGGCCGAACCCCAACCATTAAGTACTACATTGTAAAAGCAATGCTGAAATTAAAAAGTAAACATTTTTTAAAACCCGCAATAAACGCATACAAACGGGCAAAAAACAAAAAGCTCAAAAAGAAAATCTATAAACTCATTTGTGTACTGGATAAGGATAAAGCAAAAAAACTCAAGTAAGTATTCAAATCCGTGTCAAAATTGCAGGGCCAAGTTCCAAACCCGGCCTATAAAATTTGTATTCCTTTGTTCCCTAAACCATAGTCTAATAATGGTTGTAATAATGTCTCGCACGGTATATAATGAACTAGAGGTTACACATCGTAGATTTAGCATCCTTGTGAATAAGTGAATTACAATGCCAAAAATGGAGAATGAATCATTTGAAAAAAAATATCCTTATCAGCATCATATTTTTCATTTTTTCTTTTCTAATAAATCCAATCAATCTACATTCTGCTGTTGACAATAGAAGAGAAGCACTCAATGTATTATATACCGAAGCAGTTTGTGGTATTTTTATGGGAAGCATTTCAATAAATTATGAGCGTTTCCTTAATAACTATTTATCAATTCGCTACGGAATTGGTAAAAGTATATATATACATCTATTTGGAGATGATGATTATTATTATGGCCATACTTTCATGTTAAATCTATTTAACAGAAATAATTTAAAACTGGAATTTGGTTTGGGAATAAGTTTAATGAAACATTATAAGAGCGAAGGAGAGATAGTAGTAAATAAACCTTGGAAAATATGCCCCGCAATTGCCGCAGGATACCGCTATCAACCTTTATCACATGGGTGGATGTTTCGTATCGTATTCTCGAATGTTTATTATTGCGGAAGAATACTTAGTGCCAGCTTTGGTTGCACCTTTTGAACTCATCCGTAACTCGACTTCTATGCAAGATAAGCTTCAATACTCTAAACAGAAACATTATATGAAGAAACTTGTAATAATTAGTGATGAATGAAAACGGAACAACATAATGACATTTAGAAGAAAAATAAAACCTTTAAATTTTTTCCTGCTTATTCTTATTCTTTTAACCTCCGTCCCCATTTCAGCAAACTCCTCATTAAATTTATTCAACCAAGCTCACAAGCTCTACCTCAAAAAAAATTATAACGCGGCTCTTAAAGATTTCTCTAGAATACTGTCACTCAAAAAAACAGATAAAGTCAGCGCCTACTCAGCCGCCTTGACGGGACAAATATATCTAATTAAAAAACATTATAAAAAATCGGAAACATTCCTGAGAAAAGGTCTAAGATTAGCACGAATAAATAAAATGGTCAAAATGAAACAATTCTGCTTTTTCCATCTTGGAATAATTTCAAAAACAAAAAACAATTTTAATAAAGCTCTTGTACTGTTCAGCAGAGCAAAGAAACTTGCCGTTAAACTGGGATTAAAAGAAAAACTTAAAACCACCAACATAAAAATAATTGAAACACTGGCACATCTAAAAAATTGGAAACAACTTAAAAAGATTCTTTTAAAAGCAAATAATTCTTCACTCCTTCTCAAGGGGGCGGTCTTATACTTTAACGCAGACAAAAACAGGGAATCCTTAAAAATTATAAAAAGAATTGAAAAAATAAACCGGTCAAGGAATTACGCATCGGCTTTAAAAATAAAGGCAAAAATCCTCTACAAAAATAAAAAATTAAAAGAAGCCGAAACATCAATAAAGAAGTCTATAAATTATTTCAGAAAAAATAAAATGTATCGGAACCTGGCTCAGGCCAACGTATTCTATGCCGGGATACTTCATTCAAAGCTATATACCTCAAGAGCTGTTCTTCTACTGGAAAATGCCATACCTCATCTCGCAAAAAAAGAAAAAATACAGGCTCTGAATATGGCGGGAACAATGCTGTTTAAAATCCAGCAGTTTAAAGACAGCGCGCCATATTTTAATGATGCCTACAAGCTTTCATCAAAAAATCAAAAAGCCTATGTAGGTTTAAATCTAAGCCAGATATATTTACTTCAAGGTCAGTCTGAAAAAGCACTGGATTTTTTAAAACAATCCTATACATATTTTAAGAAAAAAAATGACCGCCCCGGTTTAATGAAAGCAGTCGAAAAGCTGGCCTTTTATTACCTTAGAAAAAACAAACTCTACCACGCTAAAAAATACTTCATGATTTTCTTTCGAAAAAATAAAAGTAAAACAAAAAATATTTTGATTTTCAATACACTTGGAGAGATCGCATATAGACGCGGGTATATGAAAAGAGCGGCATATTTTTTTAAAATCGCGGAGATAAACGCAAAAAGATCAAAAAAGATTGATGAACTGATTTATTCGCGTAATTTTCTGGGACTTGTTTATAAAAAAACAGGCCGGCTTAAACTTGCGGCAAAGTATTATAGAAAGGCATTGAAAGACAGCCTCTTATACGGCAATAAGATTTATCAATGTTTAATTCATCACAACATATCTGTTCTTAAACTGAAGAACAATAAAACTGAAATTGCAATCTCACACTTAAAAAAAGCTGTAAATCTTCTTGAAGAATTCAGATCAGGATTCTTCGGCTCTATTGAAGACAGGGCTTATCATCTGGCTGAAAACCTTGACAGCTACAGGTTTCTACTATTCGCATATATAAAATCGGGAAAGATAAAAAAAGCCTGGGAAGTGCTTGAACGTTCCAGGGCCAGGAGTTTTCTTGAAAGGCTGATAAAAATCAACCCCAAATTTTATATCACCAATGAAAGACTTTTAAGAAAACTGCAAAATAAAATATATCTGTTAAGCTCCAGACTTTTTAATGCCCAATCAAAACCGGCCCCGTCAATCAAATTAATAGAAAAATACAACAAAACTCTTAAATCATCAATTAAACAGCTGCGCGGACTCTATATAAAATCACAAGATAAATCAGACAAATATACAAAGTTAAAAAACCTGCAGAATTTTCTAAAAACAGACAAATCCATCATAGTTCAATACGCCTATTGGAGCGGCAGCAAACCCTGTTTTGCATTTGTCATTACACCTGATTCAATACATACCTTCAATGCAACCTCAAGTTCTACTCTAAATAAAATGATACAAAAGTTTAGAAAAATTGTTCAAGTACCTCTTGTATATAGAATCTATAACAAACATTTATTCGGAACACAGATAATCGACAATAGAAAACTCTTTCTAAATATAGGCAAAAAACTCTATAAAAGATTAATTGCACCCGCAGCTAATATAGCAAAAAAAAGAAACATAAACAGACTCATTATTATTCCTGACGGATCACTTGAACTTCTTCCGTTTTTATCATTACCGGAACCCGATTCACTATTAAAAAAGATTTCCTATTTTGGAATAAAATTTAAAACTGCGATGATACAATCTGTTAATGTTCTTTTGCTTATTAAAAACAAGATGAAGCAAAATTCAAAAATTTCTTTTAATACCCTGGCACTGGGGGGTGTAGGAAAACGAAGAATAAAATTAATTAGCGGAAAAATTATTAATTTCGCGAAACTGCCTAACAGTAAAAGAGAATTAAAAATAATTAAAAAAATAATAAGTTTAAGCGGAAACGGTAAAGTAAAACTCCTTATCTCTGCGAACGCAAAAATATCTTCATTAAAACGGAAATCATTCCTTGGATTATTAAGAAAATACAACCTTATACATTTCGCGACTCACGGGCTGTTCCTTCCCGGTAAAAGAGGAATTAACTCGCTAATACTCAGTAAAACAAAAACAGACAACGGACTTCTTGATATGAAGCAAGTCCTATCCCTGAAACTCGCAGCAAGACATGTATTTCTTTCCGCGTGCGATACAGGTCTTGGTAAAAAAATTGCCGGTGAAGGAATAATAAGTTTTATCCGCTCGTTTATGTATGCCGGCGCACTATCCGTTACCGGGACACTATGGCCGATTTATGATAAAAGCACTTCAACATACATTAAATATTTTTATTCACAGCTTATTAAAAATATGGACACAATTGAATCACATTATATTGCCAGACAAAAAATGATAAATACAAAATGGCATTGGCCCTGTTACTGGGCGTCTTTTATTTATTATGGTCTTTAATCCCCATACAATCCTTCCTGCTTAACAATCCTTGCAATGGTTTTGAATCTATGCTATAAAGTAATCACACACACAAAATTGGCAGGATGCATGAAAATCAAACAAATAGAGAACCTCAATCAGTTTTATAAGCTGATGTTCGAGACGAGAGACATCCGGAAAACCATCGTATTGCAATACCTGAATGGAGGGATCGTCAATACAGAATTAAAAAATGCTCTGGCTGAATCACTTCATGCGCTGGAATCCATTAACAAAATAGATGGTGCCTATAGCTTATCAATAGATAAGGACAAGCAGATTAAAATAGACCTCAGCTATGAACTCGGAGAATTAAAAAAAGATATTTTTTTTATCAATCATTCACAGGATGAATTTTACAAATATCTGGCTGATATTCATGAAGATTTTGAAAAACAGCTTATTGAAGGAATATCCTTTTTAAAGGATAAGGCAATAAGCAATTTCATTTCGGATCGGGACGGAACTACCAATAACTACTGCGGAAGATATGCCTCATCAGTTCAATCAGTTTATAATTCTGTATTCCTGACAGAGTTTGCTAAGAATACAAGCAATTCTATATTACTTACATCAGCCCCTCTTGAAGGTATCGGAATGGTTGATGTCAGTACAATCCCCGATGGAGTCTTCATATTTGCGGCATCCAAGGGACGGGAATATTACAACCACGCCGGAGTAAGGTCGCAATTCCCTATTGATCCTGCAAAACAGAAAAAATTAAATCTACTTAATCAGAAACTTTCCGAGCTGGTTAAACTGCCTGAATACGAAGTATTCTCTTACATAGGATCCGGACTCCAGCTGAAATTCGGACAGACAACAATAGCCAGACAGGATATCCAGAATTCAATAAGTGAAAAAAACTCTGAAAAATTCCTCCAAAAAATTAAAGATATTGTTGACGAAACTGATCCTGAGAAGGCTTTCTTCATAATAGAAGACACCGGAAAAGATATCGAGATAATTCTCACTGTTGATGATACAAATGGTCTTAAAGATTTTGACAAGGGCAACGGAATAGAATTTCTTAACAATGATTTAAGTCTCAAAATGAAAGATGGTTTAACCCTTATTTGCGGAGATACAGCATCTGATATTCCGATGTTAAGAACCTCAGAAGAAATATCAAAGGAAACAGCAGGCATCTTTGTTACCAGAGATTCAGCTTTAAGAAATAAAGCAAATAAAGTCTGCAATAATACAATGTTTGTTACAGAACCTGATATTCTTGTTTCAATTTTAAATAAAATTAAATAATGGAGTATATATGAGCACTACATCATTTAAAGGCGCGATATTTGATTTGGACGGCGTTATAACCCAAACAGCGCGTATACATTTTAAAGCATGGGAAAAAACATTTAATTCTTACCTGGAAAAAAAATTATCTCTTAGTAAAAAAAAATTTTCTCCTTTCACCTACGAAGATGACTATCTACCCTTTGTTGACGGTAAGCCAAGATATCAAGGCGTAAAATCATTTCTGGAATCCAGAAATATAGATATCCCTTTTGGTCAGTCAAGCGATTCACCGGATCAGGATACAATCTGCGGAATAGGAAATACTAAAAACAAAGCATTCAAAAAAATTGTTGCTGAAGAGGGCGTGGAAATCTACCAGCCGACAGTTGATTTTATAAAAGATCTCATACGCCGCGGAATTAAAGTAGCAGTTGCGTCTTCAAGTAAAAACTGTAAATACATCCTTCAGAAAACAGGATTGATAGACCTTTTTCAAACAGTAATTGGAGGAATGGCTTCAAAAGAACTCGAGTTAAAGGGCAAGCCGGCTCCTGATATTTTTCTTGCTGCCGCAAGCAATTTAAGGCTTCAACCAAATGAATGTATAATGGTAGAAGATGCTATATCGGGAGTTCAGGCAGGGAGAAACGGAAATTTTTCTCTGGTTCTAGGCCTTGCAAGAAATGGAGATATTGAGAGTCTCATGGCTCATGGAGCAGATATTGCTATTGAAGACATGAAGGAAATATCTTACAAAAGTATTAAAGACTGGTTTAAAAATGGAATTGAAAATGACTCATGGCAGCTCAACTATTATGGTTTTGATCCTGAGAAAGAACGACTTAGAGAAACCCTTACAACGGTAGGTAACGGCTATTTCGCGACCAGAGGCTGTTTTACCGGATCAAAAGCTGATGAAGTCACCCATTATCCCGGAACATACATTGCCGGCTTATACAATAAACTCCCCAGTATAGTTTTCAGAAAAACCATTTACAACAACGACTTTGTAAACGCCCCCAACTGGCTGCCTGTTCAAATTAAAATTGGTGACGAGGATTTCATCAATCCCTTTGATATGGAAATAATTAGTTACAAACATAGTCTTGATATAAAAAATGCTGAAATGACTAGAACCATTACCTTTAAAAACGACAAAGGACAAATAACTCAAATCAGGACCAGACGAATTGCCGGTATGCACGATTCACATCTTGGAGGTATTCAGTATAAATTCACATTAATAAATCATTCAAATTCAGTAACAATAAGATCAACCCTTGACGGAACAATCATAAACTATGGAGTTGCAAGGTATCGTGAACTTAATTCCAAACACCTGCAGCCAATCAGTGTTAATCATGATAATTCAGGCATATCACTCTCTGTTAAAACAACTACATCAAAAATAAGTATATATGTCCGGTCAAAATCTTCCCTGTTTGAAGGCAGTAAAAAAATCAAAATAGAAAAAAAGATAAGCAAAGACCTAGGTATAATATCTGAAGATTTTACAATAAAAGCGGAACAGAAAACCGAATATGTATTTGAAAAACTCATCAGTATCTATACCTCAAAGGATGTAACTAATCCGGAAGAAAAGACAAAATCCGCCTTGTTAAAAACAAAAAACTATATAGACATGTATAAAAAACATATAAAAGCATGGGAAAAGCTTTGGGAAATAGCGGATTTTAATATTTCCGGAGACCGGTTTTCACAAAAAGCAGTCCGCCTTCATATATATCATCTTCTGGTCAGCGCCTCACCTCATAATAAAAACATTGACGCCGGAATGCCTGCCAGAGGGCTCCATGGCGAAGCATACAGAGGACATATTTTTTGGGATGAACTTTTTATCTTTCCGTTTTTTAACCTTCATTTCCCTGATATTACAAAATCACTCTTAATGTACCGTTATAACAGAATTGATGCGGCAAGACAATACGCAAAAGAAAATGGTTACAAAGGAGCTATGTACCCATGGCAAACTGCTGATGACGGCACCGAGGAAACACAAATACTTCATTTCAATCCTGTCTCCGGCAAATGGGATCCGGATCTAAGCCGCAGGCAGAGACATGTATCTGTATCAATAGCATATAATGTTTGGGAGTATTATTACTGCACTCATGACATTGAATTCCTCCACGGCTACGGAGCTGAAATGATGCTTGAAATAGCAAGATTCTGGACCAGCATCTCAAGTTACGATAAAAAAAGCAAAAGATATCATATAAATGGAGTAATGGGTCCTGATGAATTTCATGAAAAAAAACACAAGTCTATGAACGCCGGAATAAGTGATAATGCCTATACGAATATTATGGTGAGCTGGCTGATGCATAAGGCAATAGAAATGGTTGAAAACCTTCCCAATGAAGTCATGAAAAAAATCTTTTCAAAGATAAATTTTAAATTCTCGGAAATAGAAAAATGGAAAGACATTGTGAGTAAAATGAACTTAATAATCTCAGAAGAAGGGATTATATCCCAATTTGACGGATATATGAATCTTAAGGAACTAAACTGGGAAGCTTACAGGAATAAATATGGTAATATACATAGAATGGACAGGATTTTAAAATCTGAAGGAGATACCCCTGATAAATACAAAGTCGCCAAACAGGCTGATGTCCTAATGATTTTTTATACACTTTCTCCCGGGCAGGTTAAGAATATCTTAAATATAATGGGATATAAAATAAATGATGAAATTGAATTCATGAAGAAAAACTACGAGTACTATGTAAAAAGGACAAGCCATGGTTCAACACTCAGTCATGTAGTACATTCCTCTATTTTAAAATACCTTCATTCACATAAAAATAATATGTGGGAATGGTTTCTAAGTGCGTTAAAAAGCGACATTAATGACACTCAGGGAGGAACAACAGCTGAAGGTATTCATTCAGGAGTAATGGCGGGGACAATCAACATAATAGTTGCAAGTTTTGCCGGTATAAATCTTTTCAAACATTATATTAAAATAGAACCTAACCTCCCTGCCGCATGGGAAAAGCTTAATTTTAAAGTTTTACATAGTCATAATCTTATTGAATTCACAATAACAGCAGATTCTATTACTGTTAAATATATTTCCGGAAAAGACAAAAAAGCCGCATTCCTGGTAGGAGGGACTGATTATTCTATTGATATAAATAAATCAGTTACGATTAATTATTAAGATGCAGAATTTTTTGAAATCAGTTCAATTGCAGTCTTTGCAACGTATGAATCGTCAAGATAACCAATTACTCCAAATTCATCAGGGATAAGATCATCCTGCTTGGCAAGATATCGAAGAGCTCCAAGAGCAATCCTGTATGCGTAATCATTTTCATTAAAATTCGGAACTTTTATAAATTTATCAATTATCGATGCCAATTTTTTAATACTGCTGATTAGATCCTTAATAAACCAGACAGTTTCAAACTGTTTGATTTTTTCCAGTACCCTCACCGCCGCGTACATTATTACTTTGACATCCTTGGTCTTTTTCCCCGATTCCTCCATAAGAAGATGCTCCGCTTCCTTTTTCTCAGCTTTCGACAATTCAGGCATTGAACATGGTTTTATTGTAGAATCTTCGCTTGCAATCTGCGTAACAATATAATTGGCGAGCCAGGCATCATCTATAAATCCGGCAGGACCTGACTGATCATGAACGATATCATCACTTTTAATAAAATAGTATAAACCACCCCTGCATGTTTTTTTAAATTTTCTCTCATCAAACATTCCGGCATTACTTTTTTGGGTCCTTGAAATAAAATACATCATCTGTAAGATGTTGTTTTTAAAGTCATTATAATAATTTGTAGTCGAATCAAGTTCTTCCAGCTTATTTGAAGCTCCGAGGACAAGCTGAACATCAGTCATATGTTCATGTCCGCTATGTTCAAGCATGTTCATGATCTCTGATTTATCATGATTATCCAAGTATTCCATTTAGAACTCCTTCGCCTATGGGCGATCCTTTAATCCTGATACATCTGGATTAGCACTGTTTATACTTACAAGTGAACCATTAAATGAGGCTGCTTTATTATACACCGGAGTTAAACATTGTCAATTAATTCAATTAACTGTAAAACTAATTACATTTATTAACATATATTTTTTATATTTTATTAAAAGAAAAAATGGATATTTTAATGAAAAAAACTGTTGAAAATCGTAACATAGAAGAACCCTTAACACTTACTGTTAAATCAGTAATAAAC
>JAGLSM010000090.1 GCA_023135745.1 Spirochaetota bacterium
TTCTTTTGTAGTAAAAAACGGTTCAAAGATTTTTTCAAGGATGTCTTTATCCATGCCGCAGCCGTTGTCGCTTATAGCGCATAAAACATATTTCCCGGGCAGAAATTCCGGATGCTGGTAGGTATATTCTTGATCGATATTGACATTCATGGTTTCTATTATCAGTTTACCTTTGGTCTGCATGGCGTCTTGGGCATTAAATGCCAGATTGACCAAAATTTGTTCGATTTGAAATGCGTCTGCCTTGATGCTGTTAAGCGATTGATCGAGGTTAAAAATAATCTCAATATCTTCCCTGATTGTATGATAAACTATGTCTTTAACTTTATTAATTAATTTACTCAGGTTAACTATTTTCATTTCCAGGACTTGTTTACGGCTGAATGCAAGCAAACGATGTGTAAGTTCTTTGCCCCGTTTGCCTGCAGTCTGGATACGGCTGATTTTCTCGTATAAGGGGTCTGAATGATGAAGACTCATTAAACCTATCTCTGTATATCCCAGAATAGGAGTGAGCAGATTGTTTAAGTCATGTGCGATCCCTCCTGCCAGATGACCGATTGATTCCAGTTTCTGGGAATTGTGCAGTTTATCCTGAAGCAAGGTGTTTTCTTCTTCTTTTCGTTTTATTGCGCTTATATCACGGGTTATTAAAATTGCTGAAGGTGTTTTTAAGAGTTTTTGTTCGAGGGGTAATATCAAAACTTCAAACCAGAATTTTATGTCATTATTGAGGATTTTAGTTATTTCCCTGAATGGCTCCCTGGAATCAACAGTTTTTCTGATGTTTTTCATCTGTATATCAGCGACTTCTTTGGGAAAGAGTTCCCACATGGTTTTTCCAAATAATGAAGCAGGATTATCGCAGCCATGATATAAGGCGCCCATAGTGTTGATGAATAAAAATATCCCTTCATATGAGACAATGGCAACAGCTGTTCCGGAATTCTCAACGATGATGCGGTATTTTTCATCATTTTCCAATAAGTCCTGGATAGTTTGTTTGTGTTTTATTTCGATATTTTCAAGGTGTTTTATTTTCTTTTTAAGTTCCTTTATTTCTTTCTGACAGTCTTTAGTTGATTTTTCTTTCACTTTTTCACCTGTTTTCAGGGGGATTTGGATTTTTCCAGATTCAGCTTTTTTTTTAATTAATAACCCTGTTTATTTTTTTGTCAAGGAAAAAGCTTAAAAATAAGTCATTTTTGCGGTATACCACGCGGCGCGTCCCCCGTTGTTTGAAATCAATGTGAATACCGGATCAGAGTTTTGGGGTACTAAATTACATTTCCACGCATTTACAATTTGTTACAATTGTGAAATAATTTATTAATGCTTTTGGATTATATTGAGTAAGGATTAGAAGTTGATCCTTTGTTAAAAGAATTAATTTCTGATTAAAAGCTTAATTTAAGGAGTATGGTATGACAAAGAAAACAAAAGTTTGGGTCATTATTGCGGTAGTAGCTATTCTTGTAGGAATAGGGATATTTAAATGGATTCATTATTCATGGATATTCGGTTCCCCGGCAGAAAAGGCAGAGTGGATAGTAAAAAAAATCAGCAAGAAGCTTGATTTAAACAAGGATCAAAAAGATGTGCTCAATAACATCAAAGATGAGATTTTGGCTAAGACTGGAAAGTTTCGGGAGCTTCATAAGGGGGTTTTGGAACAGCTGTCAACTCAAATTGGCAAGCCGGTTTTTGATCAGAATGCAGTTAACAAAACACTCACACAAAAAGAATCCCAGTTTAAAGCGCTTAGAATTTTTATGGTTAGTAAAATTGCGAAGTTTCACAGTATTCTTACACCTCATCAAAGAAAGCTACTGGTAAAAAAGCTTAATTATTTTCACCATAAATGGATGAAAAGACGTCACGGTTGCCGAAGAAAGTATTAATCTTATTGTATTGGAGAAATCCCTAAAGATCATAAGATGAGCTTTAGGGATACTCTGATTCTTTAATTGGCTTTAACAAAAATCAAGGCTGACAAGAATGCAAAAGACTTTACTCATTATTGATGATGACATAAAACTGAATAGGTTGTTAATAGATTATCTTGGTCAGTTTAACTTTAAGATTTTGACGGCTAATCATCCTCTTGATGGTCTCAGATTCCTTAAGGCACGTCAAATTGACCTGGTTATTCTGGACATCATGCTGCCGGACATGGATGGTTTTGAAGTATGTAAAAAAATTCGAGAGCAGTCTTCTCTTCCAATCATTATGCTTACCGCCCGCGGAGAAGTTGCGGACCGTGTTGTGGGTTTGGAACTAGGGGCTGACGATTATCTTCCAAAACCATTTGAGCCGCGTGAGTTAGTGGCACGCATCCAATCGGTTTTACGCAGGGGCAGCCTGCCTCCCAGGGTAGAAAAAAAGAATTATGGAAAACTAGCTATAGATTATAAAAAAAGAAATGTAAGTTTTGACGGACAAGCGGTTGATTTAACTTCAATGGAATTTGAGATATTAACTGTATTTACCCGTCATCCGGGAAGAGTTCTTAACCGGGATCAGATATTAGAAGAACTGAATGGACTGGACTGGGAACCTTTTAACCGTTCCATTGATGTTATGATCAGCAGGTTACGTCAAAAACTAAAAGATGATCCAAAACATCCTGAATTGATAAAAACAGTCTGGGGGACAGGTTATATGTTTATAGGTGAAGAAGAATAATGCGAATCAGTTTTTTTAGAAAAAAGAAAAGCTCTGTTTTTATAAAACTTTTTTTGATTCTATTAATTTCGGGATTTTTAATAAATTTTTTTGTTGGTATATTTTTCAAGAATTTTTTTGCATCTTCAGCAAGGCAGGCATTTCAAAGAAATATTGATAAGTATTTTGCATACATAATTAAGGATATTGGCTATCCGCCGGATTATCATAGAGCAGGAGATCTTGCAAAAGAGCTTTTACTCGATATTCATATTCGTGGGCCAAAAGTAAAATGGTCATCACATGGGGATTTTCCTAAAATAAACAAGGTGAAGCTTCATCGTCATAAACATGATATACATATAGGCTGGAGGCATGGGAAGTTTATGCTGTATTACAAAAAAAATAAATACAAATATATTTTTATAAGCAATTTTCATCGATACTTTCAGGGTAAAGAAGAAGCTGTATTTGTACTGATAGCAGCATTAAGCATTATTTTATTTGGTGTATATTTTGCAATACGATGGATTCTCAGGCCCATTAAGTGGTTGAGCGAAGGAGTTAACCAGGTAAGCCAGGGGAACCTAAACCATAAGATTCGTATTAAACGAAAAGATGAATTGGGCCGTCTTGCTTATTCCTTTAATTCAATGACAGACCAAATCAATACCATGATTCAGGCTCAAAGACAGCTATTGCTTGATGTCAGTCATGAGTTGCGATCCCCTCTAACCAGAATGCGTGTAGGGCTAGAGCTCATGGATAATAGTAAAACAAAAAAAGGAATTCATGAGGACCTTATCCAGATGGAACAAATGATTAGTGAAATTCTGGAATCAGAAAGACTGGGTAATAATTATGGAAATCTCAGAATAGAAGATGCAGATCTTGTCGGGGTGATCAAAGAAGTTGTACAGATTTATGAAAACTCAGAGCCTGGGATTAGTTTAATGGAGGCTCCGAAAAATCTGCTTATGAAATTTGATAAGGAACGCATTAAGATTGTTTTAAAAAATATTTTAGAAAATGCGCTTAAATATTCCAAAACCAGTAATAAAAATATTGAAGTGAGCTGCAATAATAGTGATAAGCAGGTTGTAATTACAATTGTTGATTATGGAGAAGGTGTGCCGGAAAAAGACCTGCCGTTATTATTTGAGCCTTTTTACAGGGTGGATGCTTCACGCTCCAAAGAAACAGGCGGTTATGGATTAGGCCTGCATCTAAGTAAAAAAATCATGCAGGCTCATGCCGGAGATATATCTATTAAGAGTGTCCAAGGAGAAGGGTCAAAGGTTACAATTACTTTCCCGATAAAATGAATCGGGATAAAATCCGCGTTCTATCCTATACGAAGCTAATCAGGATAAGCCTAAAAAAATCCTGCTAATCCAATCCCGATTTTTACATCGGGATAAATCCCGGTCAATCCAGTCCCGGTGGCGGAAATTTAGCACATAGATCTTTAACATCACCTGCGATTTTTTCCAGCATCTTTTCATCTTCAGGATTGCTTATAATCTGATCCATCCAGTCAGCAATCATGAGCATTTCATTTTCCCTGAATCCTCTTGATGTTACGGAAGATGTGCCGAGACGTATACCGCTTGGGTCGAATGGTTTTCTTGTGTCGTATGGAACTGCATTATAGTTGAGAACAATACCTGCATTGTCTAATGCTTTTGCGGCAATTTTTCCTGTTACGTTCTTGTTGGTAAGGTCGATTAACAACAGGTGGTTGTCGGTTCCGCCTGTTATCAGATTATAGCCTTTTTCTTTCAGTGCATCGGCCAGGGCTTTTGCGTTTTTGACTATTTGTGCGGCGTAGTCTTTAAAGGACGGTTCGAGAGCTTCTTTAAGTGCGACAGCAATGGCGGCTGTTGTATGGTTGTGAGGACCTCCCTGGATGCCGGGAAAAACAGCCTTGTCAATTGCCTTTGCGTGTTCTTCCTTGCACAGGAGCATTCCGCCTCTCGGGCCTCTGAGTGATTTATGTGTTGTGGTTGAGACTACATCAGCGTAAGGGACTGGCGATGGATGTACTCCGCCTGCGACAAGGCCTGCGAAGTGCGCCATGTCTACAAAGAGAATTGCTCCGACTTCATCGGCAATTTCCCTGAACTTTTTAAAGTCCAATTGTCTCGGGTAGGCTGAATGACCGGCAACGATTATTTTTGGTTTATGTTCTTTTGCAAGTTCCATGATTGTGCCGTAGTTTAACAGGCCTGTTTCTTTGTCAAGTTCATAAGAAACAACATTGAAATACTTTCCTGAAATGCTGACTTTGGAACCATGTGTGAGGTGTCCGCCGTGAGGCAGGGCAAGACCCATGATTGTATCTCCGGGTTTGATGAATGCAAGATACACAGCCATGTTTGCCGGTGAACCGGAATAGGGCTGGACGTTGGCATGGTCCGCGCCGAAGAGTTCTTTTGCTCTTTCAATGGCTATTGTTTCTATTTCATCGATATTCTGCTGACCTTCGTAGTATCTCTTTCCGGCGTAACCTTCCGAGTATTTGTTGGTGAGTACTGAACCGCTTGCCTCGAGGACTGCTTTTGAGACGTAGTTTTCCGATGCAATCATTCTGATTTTATCGAATTGTCTTTTTTCCTCTTTTTCTATTAATGAGTAGATTTCTGAGTCATAATTTTTAAGGTTTTCCATGCGATGCATTTTTTCTCCTATTTTTTTACTTTGCCTGATTTTTTTATTTCTTTAAAAAATATTAAAATTTCATTAACTGTGTCTTCCTGGGTTAAGACCGGGTGAAGGGTGAAGCTGCATTTATAGTATCTATCTTCTACCGGTATAATTAAATCCCCCACTTCTTTTGTGATTCGTGATTCAAATGTGCTTTTAATAATTTTTTCAAGTTCATCAGATTCAAATACAGCTGATAGCATGAAATTATCTTTTGATTCTTTTTCCTGAAATTTTTCAATAAAGGATTCGTTGCTGTAAATAATCCTCAGTTCATCGGAAACAACAGCAATGGCGTTCTCTATTTTATCTCCCATGAATTTAATTTTAAAGTTGGATCCGGACAGTTTTAATGACTTTATTTTGTCAAAGGTTTGAAGGTGTTCGATGAGATTATTCAGTTTTGTTCCCAGATTACCGAATTCGTCTCTTTCGGGGAAATGGATATTGAGTGACATTATGCCGGGTTTTTTAAAATTGAGTCTATCAATTATTCTGCTGTACTTTGAAACAGACCGCCGCAGTGAGCTGATGAATATTGCAAGTGATATCAGGAAGCCCGCAGTAGATGCTGCGATTACTCCTATATTGAAATTTTTGAGATTAAGTATCATTTCGCCGAGAGTTTGATTTTGCTGTCTGCCGATTTTATATTTAACAGGCATGTTTTCCAGTGTTTCAATAAATAATGAAGATGCCAGAAGTATTATGGCGCCCCCTATGATAAAGATAAAACACAGTATTCCTGAGTAAAACCGGGTCTTATTTACTATTACAGGCTTCATTCTTCAATTTCCTTTTTTAATGATTCAATATTTTTTGATTTTCCAACTACAACCAGGATGTCGCTTTCTTCAATTTGATCTTCCGGTTTAGGGACATCGACGATTTCTTCTTTAAAGGCGTTTAAACCTTCGGGCGTTATTTCGGGAACAAGTTTTTTTACAGCGATTATATTGATGTTAAACCTGGCCCTGAAATCAAGATCTTTTATTGTCTGACCCATGATTGAAGGAGTGGATGCTATCTCTGCCAGTAGATGATCATCGGCAAGACTTATGTATGACAGCAGGTGAGATGAGGTCAGCCTCTTTGCGAGCCTTTCCGCTACTTCTTTTTCAGGTTCCATAACCTCGCTTGCCCCGATTAGACGGAGTATTTGAGCATGGGACGATGTTGCGGCTCTTGCTATAAGATTGGGTATGCCCAGTTTTTTAACAAGCAGTGTTGTAAGGACAGACGCATCCATGTCCTGGCCCATACATACAATCCCGCAGTCAAAGTCGTTTATACCCAGCATTGCCAGCGATTCTTCGGATGTTGAGTCCAGACATACCGCCTGTGTTACTTTATCCTTGATTTCCTCAACGAGTTCCTGTTTGGAATCAACGGCCAGGACTTCACCGCCCTGTTCCATAAGTCTTTGTGTTATGGTGCTTCCGAAAGTACCCAGTCCGAATACAATAAATTTTTTCATTTTTTGTCCTGTTCCTTATTTTCAGTTAACCTACCATTATTTTTTCTTCCGGAAGCCTGAGCAGGTTCTTATCAGCTTTTTGACGGCTCATAGCAAGAACCAGGGTCAGAGGTCCTATTCTCCCAAGAAACATAGTTATAATGATAACAATTTTTGACCCGGTTGATAAGGATGGTGTTATTCCGGTTGATAATCCTACTGTTGCTGCGGCTGATACTACTTCAAATACGACATTAAGAAAGTGAAAATCAGTTTCAATAAACATGATTATCAGTGATGAGGTAAAAACAAGAGCGATGGAAAGCACAGTAATGGCCACAGCCTTGTTTATTATATCTCTTGGAATATGCCTTTTAAAGATTTTAACTTCTTTTTGTTCTTTAATCATTGTTACAATTGTAAGCAGCATAAGATAGAAGGTTGTAGTTTTAATTCCTCCGCCGGTTGATCCGGGAGAAGCTCCTATAAACATGAAAAAAATCATGATCAGGAATGTAACAGGTCTAAGGTCTGAAAAATTAATAGTATTAAATCCGGCTGTTCTGGTTGTTGTGCTTTGAAACGCGGAAATATAAAGTTTTTTAAACGGATTCATTTCCGCCAGACTGTTGTCGTATTCGCTTATATAGAATAATACAGCGCCGCTGATTAACAAAACTACCGTTATTATCAGGACCATTTTTGTGTGCAGGGTTAAGCGGCCTCTAATGGTATTCAGTGATTTTTCTTTTCTTTTAAAAAATGATGAAACCTTGTTTTTTAGATTTATTTTAACTGTA
>JAGLSM010000091.1 GCA_023135745.1 Spirochaetota bacterium
TATGTTAATGACGTAAAAATTACCTCTATTGAAAATCTCTTAACATCTCGCGACTTTCATGATAATATGATGATCCTCAGAGCAGGCAAAAAACGTTTTTACAGGGTGGTTTCTCAATGACAAAAGACATCAAGACCGGCAGATACCTCATTATCGTACCCACCTATAATGAAATAATGAACATCAAGGAATTTATACCGGCTGTCCTAAAAAGGGATAAAAAAATCGACATACTCATTATAGACGACAATTCTCCGGACAAAACAGCCCGTGCCGTCAAAAACATAATGAAAAAAAATAATCGTGTCTTCATCCTTGAAAGAGAAGGAAAAATGGGGCTTGGTACCGCATACATTGAAGGATTTAAATACGGCATTGAAAAAAAGTATAAATATATATTTGAAATGGACGCTGATTTTTCCCATAATCCAAAGTATTTAATCAAGATGATTGAGTCATTAAATAAAGGTGCGGATGTAATAATCGGCTCACGTTACATTCACGGAGTAAGTGTCGCGCACTGGCCGCTTAAAAGACTCATGCTCAGCAAATTTGCCAACATCTACGCGAGCATAATGACAGGAGTTAAGGTTAAGGATCTTACCGCAGGTTTCGTAGGATACAAGCGAAAAGTTCTTGAGAATATCGATTTTCATTATATAAAAGCAAGCGGTTACGCATTCCAAATAGAGATGAAGTACAAAAGTCACCTATGGGATTTCAAACTCAAGGAAATCCCGATAATATTTGCCGACCGTGAAAAGGGTGAATCCAAAATATCCAAAAAAATTGTCTACGAAGCCCTTTTCCGATGCGTAACCCTCCGCTTCTCAAAAAAACCTGAAAAGCTGAAGAAATATTTAAAAAAGAAACACTAAGATACTTCTTTGGATTTATAAATCTTGTTGATACAAAAGAAAAATCCCAAAAATCCACTTATGCAGACTTTTAGGATTAATCATTTATTTCCTTAGAAACAATAATTCACATAACGTTTAGAACAATCTCATTACAGTTTGTTAAGAGAGGACATCGCACCTTCAACAGCTATGTCGTAAGCATCAGCTATTTTCCTCCGTGATACATTATTATACTGTCTTTTTCTTGCATAAAATTTATATTCCCCAATGGACTTAAGTGAATAAACAAATTCTTGCGCCGATACATCAAAAATATGAAATTTTATTTTTACTTTATAGATCAAAGATCTTCTTTTGTATAAAAAATTATAACCATCGTTTTTTAGATATTCCGATAGACCTTCAAAAATAAAGATATAATTAAATCCCAACTTCTTCCCAATAGCAAGTAATGATTTTTTATCAATCACTTTCAATGATTTATACTTATGAAACATAATTTGATAAGCATAGTCTAGTTTTTCTTTTAAAATACCTGCTACAACTTTTTTCTTGTATGATAAGGCTCCCGGTATTTCAATTATATTGCCTTTACTTTTTGTAGTATAATACCTTACTATCTTATCAAATCCATTTGCAGAATATTTAACTCCTGTACCATACAAGAGAGGAAATACTGCAATACTCTTACCATTAAGATCACTTTTTTTAAACATTTTATTTTTAGATAAAACACTAACCTTAAACTTTAATGACGATGTACAATTAATAAATAAAAACACCGTCAATATAATTAATAATCCCAAACCTAATTTTCTTTTCATCATGTCCTCCAAATTTTAAATTCAAAATATTTTTTAAATTTTACTCTATTATCTTACTATACGCATCAATAGTAAAAAAGGGCCCTATTTTTTCATTATTTTAAGATAAAAAAATATATGGATATATAAAGAAGAATACAACTATTCTACAAATATGGGAAATAATTATTCTTATTCAGATGAAATAAAAGAAAGTTTTTAAAGTAAACCGGCACCCTTTTTCTATAAGTAAAAAGTAATCAATAAAACAGCAAATCAAATTTTAACTATTTTTTAAAAATAGTTCCCTTTTGTAGAGTTGAAACGTAGCAGTAAATAACAAACATAAAAGGAGTATTAAAATGAAATTAAAACATTTTTTATTACTGTTTCTAGTCTTTACTTTATTGAGCGCTTGTTCCGAAGGTGAGGATTTTTTAAGTTCCAGTTCCAGCTCGAGTTCAAGTAGTACTACAAACCAAGGCAGCGTGCTCCCTGAAATACAGGATCTCACATGGTCGGGAGATCTATCAGTGAATAGCATTATAAACACAAGTTACACTTTTTTTGATCCACAGGGGGATACCGAGGGCGAGTCAATAAAAAAGTGGTATGCGTCTTACAACTATGATGGTCCCTTTTTTCCTGTAGATAATAACAAGACAGATCCCTGCGAATTTTGGGTTTTCACTGAGCATCAAAATAAGTATCTTAAATTTGAAATAACACCAGTGGATGATAAAAACAACATAGGGGAGAAAGTAACAAGCGAGGTAATCGGCCCTATCCCTGATACAACAGGCCCACACTTGAATTATTTCTCATTTTGGAGATACAGTAACAGTTTATTCTTTGACTTTAGCGAAATAGTTAATATATCCAGCGTTGTAGATTCAACCAACGTCAAACTCTATCTCGATGGAATTGAAATACCTGGAGTTACATCTTATAGTTTTTCAATATTTCGCTTTGCTCCTAATTCAAATTTAGAAATAGGAAATACATATTGGTTAAAAGTATACCCCGGTGTTGAGGATTTAGCAGGAAACAAATTGAAATGGATCGGCTTAGCTGACTTTGTAGTTACTTATTAAGTATATTATAGTTTTTTAATTCTATGAATCTCTTTTTCCGAAAAATAATTTTCGGAAAAAGAGGTTCTTTATTTAAATGAAATAAAAATATTTATATTAAGTTACCACTGCCCGGTTTTCAGCATTACAAGTGAACATCCCTCTACAACCAGTTTGCCACTTTCTTCGAGTTTTTGCTGTAAAGACTGATTTTCTGTACCAGGATTAAATACAACTCTGCGTGCATCAGTATTAAGAAGATCATCTTCAATCAGATCATGCCTTTTTTCAGAAACATACATTGTAATAGTATCAATTTTTTCTGTGATTTCAGAGAGACTCCGATATACCTTAGTCCCCTCAATTTCAGTCAGTTTTGGATGTATTGGAAATATATTGTATCCTTTTTCTTTTAAGAGATCATAAACAAGCTTTGAATATCTCTCTCGTTTTTGAGATGCTCCATATATCGCAACATTCATTATAAACTCCTTATTAATTGATAACAATTTACGAAAATTTCAAAGTAAGGGCAAGAGTCTATCGTATAATTTTACAGCACAAAGAATAATAATGATCAATATGACGAAAGGTCAATTATCTTACCCACAGTATAGCCGTCATGCATACCTGTAACATATAAACTTTGATTATGTACAAAGATATTTTGAGCATAAAAAATAAATTCATCAATTGTTGTAATAATTGAATAAGGATAATTTGAATTTAGTTGAAGGATTTTTGATTTTATATTATCTAAATAATTATATGTATGTATTATTATAATTGAGTTATTATAAAATACTAAATCAGTATAAGATGTGCCCAGACTTTCCATGTATGAAACACTGCTGTTTGTATTAAAAATTGTTCCTGCTGCAGTATAAATTCGCGAACAATCCGGTGCCATTTTAATCGGATGCGCTGTATTGTAAGCATAAGTTTCACCCGAGCCCCAAGTTTCCATTTGATTTAGATTTGTATTTATTTTTACATATTGTACTGCGTCATCAGTGGACCCATCATCCAGGTAGTAGACGCAATTATTTGATGGATTATACAGTGAAGTTCTTGAATAATCATTCCAATCTTGTGAGTGATATTCCTGAAAAGTGAATCTATTAATGAGTCTATGTGATTCCCAGGCACCAGATGTATCAACTATTATCAAATAATTACCCGCATAAAAAAGACTCATAATAGTCTCAGGCGAATTATATACATGTGTTAATGTCTCTGTAGCAATAATATATTGCCATAGTTGTAATCCGGCTGCTATATAGACTATTTTTAGATCATCCGATATAATCATTTTGTTTATTGAACCTGGAGTAAAAGTATAAATTTCTGTGAGTATATTATTTTCAATATCCCATTTCATTAATCTGGAATTATCAATCAAGTATATCATATTGTTATCTGCTAACACTATGTCCTTATAGGTTGTATCTTGATACTGGACATTTGAGATAAAACTAAAGCTGCTTGAGGAAGAGTTAAAACTGCTTGAAGAATAACTAAAGCTGCTTGAAGAAGAGTTAAAGCTGTCTGTTGAAGAAGTATTATTGAATTGAGAATCAAAATCCAAATCTGATGAACATGCGGAATAAATTAACAGCAGTATAGAAAAAATTAATATTTTTTTATACATATTTTAACTCCGGAATTTATTTAGCATCTACATTTATATACGAATTAGGATAGAAAAAGGGTCAAAAATTGAATTAAAACTTACTTTCGTTTTTCCGCCTGATAAACCGGTTTGTAGCTTCCCCAGGCATTCCAATAGCAGTGTCCCGATCCGCCGCCGTCTCTGACACCCCGTATTTGTTTCTCTATATAGGATTTACCAAAACCCGGAGCCCTGTATTTAAAAGCCTGCAGATACGGACGGATAAGAACAGTATCAGCACATATTTTTTTTGCTCTTTGCGTCCCCAGTTTGAGAATTTTATACGGATCCCTGTTTAGAAACATGGAACCAAAATGAGATGGATAATACATCGGAGATATTACATCGACATATTTTTTTAATATACTTATGTCCTGCCCCATTCTGTCGCCCATTACATACCAGCCGTTGAAACCGTAAACATCAATTGAAATTGGAGCATCGATCCTTGATCTTGCATAGGATAAAAATCCGGCAAGTGCAGTCGATTTTTTCATTTCCCCTTTTTTAAACGGAAAAGAACAGAGAAATATATTACCGTCAGTTGGAAACCTGATATAGTCAAACTGTATTTCATCAAATCCTAAGGAAATTAATTCCCGCGCGATCAAAACATTATATTTCCATACAAATTTAGAATGAGCGTCAACCCAGTATTCACGGTTGGAGTGACCTCCTATCCAGGGTTTTAGTGTTATTTTATCCCGAATGGCGTATTTAAATTTCTTATATCTGAAGAGTTTCTTGTCTTTAAAAACAACAAGTCTGGCAATAGAATATATTTTATTCTTTTTTAATTTCTTTAGTAAAAATTTAACATTAACACGCGGTAATAATGCCTTTGTATTTTTCACAAGTTTTAATTTTGAAGGATACAAAACATTTCCAAAGTCATCCTTCATATCAATGACAACAGCATTAATCTGTGTTTTTTTTATTTGCTGAATTACTTTATCTAAACGTTTTTTTCTGACACGGCTTATTGGAAGATAAAGCGCTCTTTTATTGGAAGCCTTTTTACGGCGCTTAAATTTTTTACTTATTATTTTTTTATCCCGAGACAAAAAAAGAGGATTAATAAAAGTTCTTTGAAGGCTATCCCCATCCTTATTCGACATCTGTATTGAAGTAATACGGGAACCTTTAAAACCATGTATACTTGAAAAAAGTGACTGACGGGTTGCAGTCTTGTTTTTAAATGAATATAACCATAAGCCCGAGTCTGTTTCAATAAGCAGAGCATCTTTATAACGGGTAAGGTTTATTACATGAGTCATCTTTCCAATTACCGGGATAATAAATTTTTTCCAATACCTTCCATTACGGCTGAAGTATAATCCATTTCCAAATCCCGCACCGGCATAGTATCGTCCATTAGCATTTATTACAGAAAATAATGTCTCATAAGTAAAACCGTTTCTTGAAACAGCCCATCCGGGAAGGCCCTTCGATGTCCTCTTCCATGACACCTTCCCGTTTTTCAGGATACCGGTCTGTAGACCGTTGTAGGAAGTCCCCAGAAGAATCATCAGACCGTTCTGTTTAAATGCTGAAACACATGTGAAAGTATTAAACGGACTGTATGAAGGTCTGTTCAGTCCGGACCATGAGTTACCCATATCCTTACTGATAAATAGATTATGTTTTGTAGAAAGAATACACGTCCCTTTTTTACTGTCCGCCCAAAATCCCGTTACAGTCTTATCTGAACCTTTATTGAGCAGCGGCAGGCCATTATTATCGGGTCGTCTTACCTTCCCGTTTTTGTCTATAAAAAAAATACCGTAGTTATGTGTTACTATTATTTTGTTTTTTTTTCGGGAAATAATCCGGAAAATTTCGGCATTTCCTGGTACTCCAACAACCCTTTTCCATCGATTGTTTTTGAAACTAAAAAGACCCATTGTTTCGGTACCAAGATAAATTGAAGACGCAAAAATATTAGATGAGAAAAAAATGAAAAAAACTACTCTCGTTGAGAAAAGCATTTAGGCTGTTGCTCCCATAGCAAAACGAAGCTTACGCGCGTAGTAAACGAGTAATACTGTGTAGAAAAATATACCAGCCAGCAGCACGATCCTCCATAACACAGATGTGAGAATAAAATGCAGCCCGGGACTACCCAACAGAGAATTCATCTTGAGCGGGAAAATAAAAGTGTATAAAAATACAGCGTATGAGATTATCACAAAAACAATGAGAATCGGCTTTAATAAAACAGAGTAAATAAATCGGGTTTTTAGAGGGATTGTTTTTTTATTAACCCTTGTATTTGCAGCATCGGTTTCAAGCATATTTAAATATTTTTTTTTACTTAAAAATACAACTATCAGTAAAATTACAAGGATGGTTACCCATTGAAAAAGGTTAATACCCAAAAAACCGCCTTTTAGTTGAGCAATCATAGTAAGCGGAAATGTAATTAAAAACATCATAATCCCCAGAGAAAGAATAAGCCCGGTGATCTTTATAACTGTAACAAAACTGTCTTTTAATATCCCTTTGGTCATTTTACAATTTCTCTCTTTTTATTGAAAATAATACCCAAACAATTCCATTTTGTCATTTTTTTTCGACACAGATTTGTCACGATAAAATGAATCGGGACAAATCCTTGTCGGGAAAACAAAAAGTGACAAACTAAAAACTTTAGTTTAACTGGAAAATATTGAATATAGACTATACTATCAATAATATTATAAGGGAGAATGAATTTTGTCAAACACACTTTTAAAAGCAAAAAGTCAAATTATCAATTACCTCAACCAATCATTATTGGCAACTGTCAATATATTATCAGACGGAAAACCTAAATCTATAATGACAGTATTTGGAAATGACAAAGACGGATGCATTTACATTTGTGTCCGCAAACATTCTTCTATTGTAAAAATGCTGCATCTTAACCCGGATGTATCACTTCTTATTTCAAGAGAAGAAGACATATTGGAAGATATTTCAGCGCTGACTGTTGAAGGAAAAGCAGAAATAATTGATGCTGTGAATTCAGAATCTAATATGATTGCCTATGATATTCTTAATAAAAAGTCTCCTGTCATTGGTAAAATACCCGATTCAGACCAAATATCAGAATACAGAATCATTAAAATACAACCGGCCGAAATTATTTTTCAAAACTACGGCAAATATTTGGATAAAATCCAGCCGGTTATTTT
>JAGLSM010000092.1 GCA_023135745.1 Spirochaetota bacterium
GGTCAGGTGTGGTGCCGGATTGCATAAGCAGATCTATTGCTTTTGTATGACCTTTATATGCTGCCCCCATCAATGCGGTTGCGCCAAATTTATCCTGTATATTAATCCGGGCACCTTTTGTCAGGAGTAAAGCTATTACTTTTGTATGACCTTTATATGCTGCTCCCATTAATACAGTATCTCCATATTTACTCTTTGTATTAACCTTAGCTCCTTTTAACAGGAGGAATTTTATTGTTTTTGCATGACCAAATCTTGCTGCCCACATCAATGGGGATCGTCCATTTTTATCATGTGCGTTAACATTAGCGCCGGCTTTAAGCAGTGTTTTTATCTTGAAAATATTTCCTTTTTTAACTGCTTTAAATAATTCTTCATTTGGTTCGGCAAAAATAGATGTAGTTAGTATTAAAGTGCAAAAAATGATTGTTGATTTTTTCATTAAACATGCTCCTTTAAGTTCAAATAGGTTGTATATACAGAAAAATTTCAGCTTTTCACATCACCCCTACAAACTGTCTTTGCTTGCATTACCTCCTATTTATATAAACGAGTGAAAATAGAAAAAGCGCAAAATAAATTTATTTTTTTAATGAAAAACCACAATATTAATTAGATTAGAGAGTCACAAATTAAGCAACATAGAGAGGACTTTATACTGATTGATAAGAATCTCTCCTAGAATCACTTAACTTATATCAAGTATTAATGACAAAAAAGGATATGATTTTTATAAAAAATTAATTACATATCCAAAGCAACGTGTCAATTTTAATTTATTATTTACTTTTGGTAAGAAAAACTTAATTTCTTTTAAGTTTATATACACATTATAGTCCATATTATTAAAAAATGGAATAGTAAAGTGTGAAAAAATAAAAAAAATAGTAAAGGGATGGGGATTTTTAAACTTTAGTTTTATAATTAAATTTCATCCATTTTTTATTTAAAAAAAGACACTAAGTTTGATTATTATTTAAAGACCGAAAGCGGGTTACTTATGATATTAAAGACATTATGGTTAAAAACTATTAATTATGGATTTCAATGTGAAATAAAATCCGGAGATGAAAAATCTCTTGTTAATTTTTATAATGAATCAAAGAAAAAAACTATCAGTTTTCAATCGGAATCTTCAAAAGAGTTTATAAATATTCTTGAAAAAAACAAAGAAATAATAAAAATGGAACTATTGAATATTGGACCTAATAAGAAATCAGCAAAATTTGAAATACTACAGGAAGATAGTAAAAGGATTTATAAAAAAAACCCAATTATAGAATTATTCAGTGATGGAGGGGCCAGACCGAATCCGGGTCAGGGGGCTTTTGGTGTAATCATCAGATATCCAAATGGAAAAACAGAAGCTCATTCAAAGTATTTTAATCATACAACAAACAACAGGATGGAATTGCTTGGCGTAATAGAAGGAGTTAAGTATTTGGGCTCACAGGATCAAACTATAAAAATAACTTCAGACAGTCTATATGTAAAAAATGGTATAACAAAATGGATAAACTCATGGAAAAAAAACGGATGGAAGACTTCTGCAAAAAAAGATGTATTAAACAGGGATCTTTGGGTTGAGCTGGATAAAATTGTGTCCGGAAAAAATATAATATGGAACTGGGTTAAGGGGCACTCAGGACATTCTGAGAATGAATTATGTGATGAACTGGCAACAGATGCAATATATAAAAAAAAGGGAAACCAGTGGTTTCCCTTTAATTTAAATAATCTTTGATTATTAACCGGCAGCTTTTTTTCTTTCAATGCTCATGAAGGACAATGCTCCTATCGCGTATATTGCAAGAGATATAAGGATCACAGCGTTAAAACCCCATGCCATGGCTATTAGAACAGACAAGACTGCCGCAAGTACACTTGTAAAACCGTTTACTCCCCATGCCCATGAGACAGCGTCAGGCGCGTTAACGCTTGCCCATCTGATTCCTGACGGGAAGAGCATTCCCATTGCGAAGCCAAGCGGGATGAGTACTATAAATGATATTATGATTCTGAGCCACATTGCTGTACCCAGGAATAATTTGAAAATCATAGGCACAATCAATATATGAAAGAATGTCATTATCAATATCATAATTAAAGCAAATTTTATTGCTTTCATTGGATTCTTGAATCTTTCAAGTTTACCTGAGATAAAGGCTCCTACTCCTGAAGAAATAAGTATTACAAATAGTGTTGTTGTAATTGCATAGATCGGGTGACCCAGGAATAGTGTAAACCTCTGCATTAGACTTATTTCAAGGAACATAAATCCAAAGCCAAGTGCCATAAAATAAAGGAAGAATCTTCCTTTAGGTTTAAGTTCCTTTAATCCTGATCTCTTGAAGAATATTAGAGGCAGGAATATACAGACAAGCGCAAACAAGAGTGCCTGTACCAGATTTACCACCAGAATACCAAGTGATTGAGGAAGGCGGTTTTTAAGGATTTTAAAATCATAGTATCCCCATTGGAAGAAAATACTTAACGCATCCTTTAATTCTACCTCATCATCCTTTATATTCTGAATTAAAGATGCTGTATTCTTTTTGCTTTTAATATTATCCGTTTCATCGATCATGTTATTAACCATTGTCTTCAGTGATTCAATAACGTTTTCTTTTTTAATGATATTTCCTTTTTTGTCTTTATATGACAGCATGTCTCTTCTGGTGAAATTCCTGAATTTATAGACATCCCGATTAATTCGAGTAAGAATATCGCGGACTTTATTTATAGCATCTTTGTTTATTACTTTATTGTATACCTTTGCCAGATTTCTTTTTATTGATGCTGAAATGGCATTGACCCCTCGTTGCTTTTTATATTTCTTTCTTGTCAGTTCGCTTATCAAAAGACCTATATTTTTGAATTTAGCACGCTGTGAAAAAAACGGCCAATTGTCAGTTGAAGGTCTGATATCAGTGAATGAATTTTTATAGATAGCTTCGAGTTTTTCAGGTTTATCGGAAGCATCAATAAGCTGTTTATGTACTGAGTTATTTTTATATCCGGGCAGGTAATTAATTCTAAGTCCGTAACCCGGGCCCATTGTTCGAAGGCTTTTTATCTCGCTTGGTGTAAAGCCTCCTTTTTTTATCATAATGAATTCCCTGGTATATCCTCCCGTACTTGCCATAGAACAGACGCTGTCTGCAATATTCTTTAGGCCCATTTCTCTGAATGCTTCTATTGCAATGGTAACCATTCTGACGCCAAGTTGTTTGGGTTGAGAAATGTAGAGTATTCCTCCGTTGTTTAGTTTTCTTATATAGTCAACAAATGCCTCGACTGTTAAGACGTAGTCTTCCGCGAGCGCGTATGCTCCTGCTGTTGATGCTGTTTGGGTAAGAGTATTGTTTTGGACAATAAGGTCAAACATGTCATCCGCGTTTCGTATAAAACTTCTTCCTTCAGCTTCTATTAATTTCACTCCTTTTTTATTGTGGAGGTGTCCTGTAAATTTTGAGTATCTGCCTTTTAAGACTTTTACAATTGTCGGGTTAAATTCAATAGCGTATATTCTTTTGGCATTATAATCTATGGATGCCTGTACTTCACGGCCACCGCCGCTTCCTATTAAAGCTACAACCGGTTTTTTGTTTGCCATTTGTAAGAGACGGAAGGGAATTGCGTGTGAACCGTAAGCTCTTGTTCCGGCTTTGTAAATTGGAGTAAAACACGCAAAGTCAAGGTTGACACCTTTCCAGCCTCTGCCGGGGCTGTCAGTTATAACACAGTAGGAAAAGTTGTTCCATGTTTTATATACAATTTTTCCTCTATATTGTCTTTTGTTTTTTACTTTGCCTATAAGATTTATATATTCAGGCGCTTTATTAATATGAGGTACAAAGAGGATTCCTAATACAAGAATTAATGCCGGCCACCATGGTTTAAGATTAAGACTAAAGAATAGTCCTGCGAGCAGCGCAACAAGGGCAATCATAAAAACTGTTGATTCTCCGCCCAGACTTGGGATTAAGATAAGTATTATCAAACATCCTATGCCTGCGCCTATCAGATCAAAGAAGTAAAATTTGCTTATATCTTTAGAGTATTTAACAAAAATAAGACCTATTGAGAGTCCGGAAAAAAGGAATGGTATTAAAAGGACTCCGTAGTATTCGACCATATTCCACCATTGTTTACTGTCTCTAAATGCATCCTCAGGTCTAAGATCAATTTTATTTAAACGGAGAAAAGCAAAAACAATTGAAACCGCGAATAATACTGTGAACGTGGTTAAAAGACCATTTATCTTTTTTTCACTCAGATTATGGGGTTTCCCGAATGATAGAATTACTCCTGACAAGCCTGTTCCCAGAAGTGCTATGGAAATAATCATAAATACAAAGTTATACCAGAATGTAACTGAAAATATCCTGGTAAGACTTACTTCCAGTCCGAGTGTCGCGATAGTTAAGAGAGTAATCCCAATAAATTGAAATATTCTGTTTTTGTTCATTGATAAAATCCTTGCTGATAATTCTTGTAGAATTATGAAGTTTTAGTCCAAAAAATATAGTTAAAATTAATATTGGTGGGAACTTATTTAGGATGATTTAGTAAAAATATGGGTGCCTCGAATAACTATAATTGAAATATCGGGTTTTTAGAGGTGCCTGTAAGGGATAACTAAAAAGCCCGCTTGCGCGGGCTTTTTATACAATAATTTTAGTATGGAATGATAGAAGTTACTTAATATTGTAGAATGTTTTTTTTCCTTCGTAGACAGCAACTTCTCCGAGCTCTTCTTCAATTCTAAGCAGCTGGTTGTATTTTGCGACTCTATCGGATCTTGATGCCGATCCTGTTTTAATCTGACCTGTATTCAGGCCTACAACGATATCAGCAATGGTGCTGTCTTCTGTTTCTCCGGATCTGTGAGATATTACTGCTGTGAATCCTGCTTTTTTTGCCATTTCAATAGCGTCAAGTGTTTCAGTCAGGGTTCCGATCTGGTTAACCTTGATGAGGATTGAGTTTGTAACACCCATGTCGATACCTTTTTTAAGAAACTTTGTATTGGTTACAAAAAGATCATCACCAACAAGCTGAATTTTATCTCCAAGCTTTTCTGTCATAAGCTTCCATCCGTCCCAGTCAGTTTCGGCCATTCCGTCTTCAATTGAAATAATGGGATACTTTTCAACAAGGTCGGCATAAAAATCAACTATTTCCTGAGGGCTTAATTCTCTGCCACTTGATTTTTTGAAGATATATTTGTTTTTTGATTTATCGTAGAATTCACTGGCTGCCGGATCCATGGCTATTGCTATGTCTTTATCAATTCCGGGTTTGTAACCGGCTTCTTCAATTGCCTGAACAATAACTTTCAGCGGATGTTCGTTGTCATCTAGCATGGGTGCAAATCCGCCTTCATCTCCAACAGCTGTTGATTTGCCAAGTTTTTTAAGAACATTTTTGAGAGAGTGAAATGTTTCGGCAACCATTCTTAAGCCTTCAGCAAAGTTTTTTGCCCCGACAGGCATTACCATGTATTCCTGTAGATCGATAGGCGCGTCAGAGTGAGCTCCTCCGTTAATAATGTTAGCCATAGGGACAGGGAGTATGCGGGCGTTAGGTCCTCCGAGGTACTGATAGAGAGGAAGTCCGCATGAGTTTGCGGCTGCTTTTGCACAGGCCAGAGAAACACCAAGTATAGCGTTTGCTCCCAATTTGCTTTTATTTTCAGTTCCGTCAAGTTCAATCATTGTTTTATCAATGAATGCCTGATCAGTCACATCCATATCAATGATTTCAGGCGCAATGATTTCATTTACATTTTTTACCGCGTTAAGTACGCCTTTGCCAAGATAACGGCTTTTATCTCCGTCACGCAGTTCGACTGCTTCAGCTTCACCGGTTGATGCGCCTGAAGGTACTGCTGCCCTGCCGAAAGAACCATCGGTACAGTAGACGTCTACTTCAATGGTTGGGTTACCTCTTGAGTCCAGTATCTCTCTCGCGTTAACATCAATTATTATTGACATATTTTCCTCCAAAATATTTATATAATCATTTTATTTTCTGATATAAAATACTTACAAAGCAATTCTAATAATATAAAAAAAAAATTTATTTGCCTGTCAGTTTTAAAAGCCGTGCCCTTGCTCTTTTTAGATAGTCTTTTTCTTCTTTAATATATTTTGCATATTTGATATAGTTATTCCAAGCTGTTATCTGGTCTTTTTTAGGAGTTTTGATCTGTGAATATGCAATTGCAAGATTATATAAAGCGAAGATGTGCCTCTTATCTAATAACAATGCTTTTTCAAGGAAAAATACGGCTTTCCCCGGAAGATTTAATTTGTTTAAATAAAGAGCACCAAGCTGCGCAAGTGTCTGCGGCTTTGGGTGCATTCTAATTGATATTAGAAAATAATTTTCCGCTTTTTTATACTTTTTGTTTGATATTGATATCTGACCTAATAGTGCGTAGGCTAATGGATCCTTTACAGGGATTTTTGTTCCATCAAGCAGATACGCTTCTGCCTTTTTATAATTTCCGGTTAGATAAAAGGTTTTTCCGGCTCTTCGGAGAAAAAGAGCTGATTTTTTAAAGCTGTCAGAATTTTTATTATACCAGGCGACAGCCTTATTATACTGTCCGTTTTTATAAAAAAAGCGGAAAGCAAAATGGGCCGCTTTATATGTGTTTTTTTTACTATCGTTTATATCAATAACTTTTTGTAGAAATAAGACGGCTTGTTTATATTTCCCGATATTAAAAGACGCAAGAGCGGCATTAATAGCAGATGATGAATGGCCGGGACCTTTTTTTAAAGCTTGTTTATAGTAATAAATGGCTTGTTTATAATGTTTTTGATTGTCGTATATAAAGGCAATAAAATGAGGGAAACGGTAATCATCAGGAGCCGTTTGCATACCTTTTTTTAATATTGCTATTGCATTTGTCATATTTGCCATATGAGCAAAGAGTTTACCGGCCTGAAAGTATGCATCAGTAAATTTCTTGTCTATTTTGACGGCATTTAAAAATGGTTTAATCGCAGGAGTGAGATCGGTTATCAAGTAACCCCGATTAATGCCTTTTCTGTCTTTCATTGCTACTGCTTCACCTATTGGTGAAAAATTCGGATCATTAACGGTTATTGTTTTGATTTTTGCTTTGAATATCTCTCTAAATCTTCTGCTGTAAAGCATACCAAGATGATAGGAGTAAACTGCGTTTTTTGGATTGTTTTTTATTGCCTTAATAAGGATCCTTTCTGAATCCTTGAATTGTCCGAGTTTATCGAATTCCAATGATTTTTTAATTTCTTTTGGGAGAGATTTGCTGCATCCTGAGAGAAGCAGTATAAGAAGCAGAATTCTTGTGATACTCATCATCATAATGGTTTGTCCTTCAATGTTTTGTTATTTATAATAATAAGCAATTCATACTCCATCTACTATATTCTTCGAAAATTGACCCTAAGCTTTCATATGAATCAGTTGTATAATCCTATTTTGAGTAATAGGTTGTCACAAAACCAAGCAATAAAGT
>JAGLSM010000093.1 GCA_023135745.1 Spirochaetota bacterium
TTATTGTTCAGAGGTATACTTCCATGCTGAAGAATAGCTCCTTTTAAAACCACCTGAGCACTTCCTATTAATTTTTTTTTAGTGGAATTGACAATTTCCCATTCAGAAACCGAAGAAAAACAGCTTTGATTGCCATGTCCTTGTTTTCCTGACTGATATTCAGAAAAATACCCTGAATATTTTAATCCTTTAATCAGTTTTTTAGCAACGAATTTAAAAGCGGTCCTTCTGGAAGAATCTGTATCGGAAGGTATAGTAATACAATAGGTTAATTCATTAGCATGAAGAACAGCTCTTCCTCCTGTAGGCCTTCTAATTACTTTAAAACCCATTTCACTGACCTTTTCCCAGTCTAAAACATCTTCATTTTGAAATTTTCCGAGAGAAATTGTAGGTTCCTTCCATCCATAGAACCTCAAACATGGTAAGCCTGTTTCGCGGGTTTTCATTGCCATTTCGAAATCAATGGACATATTCATTTCCCCGCTGTAAGTATTAAAAGGTATAATCAGATATTTTTTTAGTTCAATAGGATTCATAATCTTCATCATTTCAATCTGCTTTGTAATTTACTTCTCAATATTTTCCATACTTAAACGGAGAAGTTCGGAAAGCTCTTCCTTGTTAGTCATTATTATTAATCTTGCGTGAAATTCCTTTTTTTCCTTTTCTTCAATGACTGTATCAGAACTTAAAAAATTAAATTTTACGTATTCCTTACTCGTAAGAAGCTGATTTATTAAAACGCCAAGACTGTTATAAGAGTTCACAGGAGGTTCAGGATTTATTTCTTTGTCAATTGTGTTTGCAAGTTTATTAATAAATGTAGAACCAATAATATTATTTATTTCACCAATACCTTCAATAACATCATCATCAGCAACTTTTGTAGTTCCTAACGGATTGGCACTAATTATGTCATATAAGTTAAGAGCAGCGGTTTCCTTAATTATCAATAAAATGCTGAATTTAAAAAGCCCCTGTATTTTAATATTTGAAAGAATATAATTGTTGTCTAAATCGTTTTTAAACTGGTTTATAAACCTGCTTTTTGACATAAGTTTTGTAACAGGTGTATATATGTTTAAATCCTTTTGTGTCAATTTTGAAAAAGATTCCGCAGACTCGTTTAAGGATCTTTTTAAAATTCTAAACAGCAGCTTGTTAATTTCAATATCTGTTTTTTTAAAGTATTTTGTTTTATCTTCAGATTTTTTTTCAATAACTTTTTTTTCAATAATCTGATTTGAAATTTGCAGAATTGAGGAATTTCCCAGTTTTTCATTTATTAAATCAATAATATCCATAGTATCTATAATCATAGTGATATTGCCGTCACCCATTATACAAACTCCGGATATGCTTTTTATCTGTTTGTAATTCTTTTCAATAGGTTTTAAAACCACCTCCTGTTCGCCTTCAGTTTTATCCGCAAGCAAAGCAATCCTTAACTGCTGATATTGTACAATAATTAGAAAAATTTCAGACTGCCCTATTGATCGTGATAAATTCAGATCTATTGATTTATTCTCAATTAAACCATTAATTTCAAAAACAGGAATTACATTTTCCCGAACTCTTACGAGGCTTATATTGTTTTTTTTGTAAATATCATCAGGTCTTTTTTTCACTATTTCTTTTATTTCTGCTACAGGTATAGCATATTCTCTGTCACAGCTTTTTAATTTTAATACCGGGATTATGGTTAAATTTAATGGCAAAGCAAGTATGAATTCCATTCCTTCATCCGGAGTATTTTTTATACTTATTCTTCCATTTAATTCGCTAATCCAATTCTTTACTGATATCAAGTCATCTATCAGATTTTGTGTTTCAGAATCATACAGGTTATTCGAAAATGGAGCTTCAAGGAGTAAGTTCAGTACTTCATTATCATCCATAGAATTAATTTTATCAATCGGAATTAATCCGGAATCTGAAAGATCTTTTCTATACTTTTCTGTATTAAAACCCCTGCCATCATCCATTATCGATATAAACACAATGTTACCGGACCTTAAGGCAGACAATAATATATTTCCTTGACGCGTCTTGCCTTTTTCAATACGCTTTTCAGGCGATTCAATTCCGTACATTATTAAATTACGAACAATCCTCACCAATGGCTGACCAAGTTTATCTATTATTCTTCTGTCAATTTCGGTTTCTTCACCTGAGATAATCAGGTTAACATCCTTTTGTTCATCCCTGGCAATATCCCTAATGATCCTGTAAAACTGATTAAACACATCAGAAACAGGAGACATTCTTGAATCCATAACAGAAATCTGCAGCTCATTTGCGATATCCATTAGTTTTTCTGACATTTGATTCATTTCCCTGTAAATTTCTATATCATCATGTATCACTCTCATATCACGCTCAGCTTTTTTTAATCCTGATATATTGGTTATTATTTCACCAATTAAGTTCATAAAATCATCAAGCTTTTCAATTGAAACACGAATTGTATTACTACCTGTCGATATAATTCTTTTTTCTTTTGGAGGTGCTTTTTTATTTTCTTCCTTTTTTCCTTTTGAAGCTGACAAGTATTTAAATTTTTCTCCATCATTAACGACACTGCTTATTTCAAGCCGACTTATCATACTGACTTTTAATTTTTTTTTCAGAGAAGGTTGATCCATGTCTGTGATGATTAATGCGGCAAATTTGCCGTCTGTTGATTCCGCAAATAAATCATCCTTTGAAGGAACAATTTTTACTATTTCAGATATACTTTCGATTTTTTCAAGAATCAATTCACATCGCATCCATTTAATTAATTCTGATGGATCTATTTCCAGAATAATTCTGTAACAGTTTTTTCCTTCTTCTAATGCAGTTCTGATTATATCAATATCTTCTGAGAATATCTTAAGTTTCAAATCAGTTGGTTTTTGCTTAACAGGAATGGGTTGTATTTTTTTCTTATCTACACCTAATAATTTATCTAAGCCGGTTATAAGCAGATCAGTTTGTAAATTAGGTTCATTGTTATGCTTTATGGCATTTACAAAATCCTGTATTATATCTAAAACGTTAAAAAGAATATCTGTGGTTTGAGAAGAAGCCTTAATCTCTTTATTTTTTATCTTATCCATCAGGTCTTCGGCTTTATGTGTTATTTCACTTATTTCAGAATATCCCATTGCAGCTGAAGAACCTTTTAAGGTATGCATAATTCTAAAAATATTATCAATATTTTTTTCTTTTTTATCATCCCTTTCAAAAGAGAGGAGATTGTCACTAAGCTCCTTGAGATGTTCTTCGGTATCTTCTATGTAAAGAGATTTATAGCGGTCCTGGTTCATATGCAGCTACTCAATTTTAAACCTGTTAATTGCATGCGTCATTGAATCAACTGCTTTTGCCAGATCAAGAGAAGATCTTGATATCGCATCAGTATTAACCGCATTTTTCTGAGAAACTGATGCCAATGATTCGACATTAACCATAATTTCCGTTGTTATTCTGCGAATTTTATTAAATTCCGACTCAATTTCCCGTCCTCCCTGCAGCTGATCCTCTGTAACATTTGCCATTTCATCACCAAATTTTGATACCCTGAGTGAAGCCCCCTTCATCTGCCTGATTGAAGTATCAAGCTGCTTTACCATTTTTGCTCCATTTACTACATTTTTACCCGTTTCATTTATCAATGATTCAATTCCCTTTGTCGCGGTAGCACTTTTGTCAGCCAGTTTTGAAATTTCCTTCGCGACAACCGCAAAACCCCGCCCTGATTCCCCAGCTCTGGCAGCTTCAATAGAAGCATTAAGAGAAAGTAAATTTGTCTGATCTGCAATGTCCGCGATTAAATTTATTATTGTTTTTATCTTAAAGGAGCTTTCTTCAATTTTATTCATTGCAAGTATCGCGTCCTGAGACCCGTTTTCAGCAACCCTTGACTGATTAAATGATCCTTCAGATTCAAATTTTATTTTACTGGCCATATCATGTACACTTTTAATTGAATTATTCAGCATGGATAGATTACGTGTAACAAAATCAACTGATTCAGACTGATTCAAGGCCTCTTCTGATACCCTCTTAAGTGATATTCCCTGCTGCCCGGTATTGGCACTGAGATTCTTTGATGAATCGGAGAGTTCATTACTTATGAAATTAACATCTTTTGTACTGTCTCTTATTTGCAGAATGTTTTTATTTAGTTCTACCATCATACTTGAAATTGCTTTTGCTATTCCACCAAGTTCATCACCAAAGCTTATATCAACATTTTCAGTTAAATTGCCCACTGATACCCTTTGAGCAAATTTGAGCGTTTTTTTCAATTTAACTGTTATATCTGAAGCAAAAAAATAAGCCATAAATATTATTATCAATAATGGTATAAGTAAAATTATTATCATCTTGATAACCGGTGTCAAAATTTCTCTTTTGATATCTTTAATATAAATGCCCGTCCCGATTATCCAGCCCCATTCATGAAATGTTGTTAAATAGGTGATTTTTTTTGAAGTATCTTCATCTTCCTTACCATGATATACCCACTCATGAGTTATAAAACCTCTCCCGTCCTTTCTGCACTTTTCTATAAACTCCATGAATATTTTTTTACCGCCCGGACCAACATAATCTTTAAGTCCGTTTTTACGGTACCAATCCGGCTTTTCTTCTTTTGAATTCATGGGATCTACAATCATCTTAGGCTGAAAATCATTAATCCATATATACTGTCTATTTTTTTTACCATAACGGATACCTTTAATAATACTAATTGCCATTTTTTCAGCATGCACTTTGGAAATTCGGCCTTTTTGAACGCTGCTATAATAGTATTTTAAAATACCGTGTGCAGTTTTAGCCGCATTCTTAATATTTTCCTTTTTTTGAATAAAGATACTTTCACGATATGCCGGTAAAACCAACACAAATAGAACTAATATTACCAATAATACGGTCAGGATTGTAAAAGCAACTATTTTATCAAAGAGACCCAATGGCCTGAATCTTATAAAACGCATCTTAATAACCTTTTTTATCAGAATTTTCAGGGGATTTTAATTTAATTTGATCCACCTCTATTATTTCTTCAGTTGTCAGAATTTTTTCAACATTTAAAATTATAACAATATCATCACCCTGTTTCCCTATCCCGTCAAGGTACTCTCCTGATATTCCATGAATAACATCTGGAGCCGGAGTGATTTGTTCTGAATTAAGAACAATAACCTGAGAAACATTGTCTACAATCATTCCTATTAATTTTTCATTAATCTTTACAACTATAACCCGTGTAGTAGAACTGTAATTAATTGGAACCATTCCAAACCGCTCTCTCATATCAATTACCGGAATAATATTGCCTCTTATGTTTATGATTCCCTTTATAAAATCTTCGGTCTGAGGAAGAAGTGTAACATCAGGAATTCTAACGATACTTTCTACATTTTCTATACTAACTCCGTAATTTTCAGAACCAACGTAAAAACTGACAAATTGAAAAGCTTCAAACGCGGAATCCTCAATATTGTCTTTATCTAATTCTTCCAAAAAACACCGCCTTTTTATTCATCATCTTCATTAAGAATATTATTTATTGCAACGATCAATCTTTCCCTTGTAAAAGGTTTTACGATAAAATCTTTTACACCAGCCCGTATACAGTCCCTGAGAAGAGGTTCCTGTCCCAATGCGGTAACCATTATTATCTTTGCAGTTTTATCATAATGAAGGATTTCCTTAGCAGCATCGACTCCATTCTGCACATCCATGGTAATGTCCATAGTAACAAGATCAGGATTAGTTGCTTTAAATAGCCTTACACTATCATAGCCGTTTCTGGCTTCAATAATTGTTACATCGCCGATTTCATTGATGATATTTTTAATCATTGTTCTCATCAACGTGGCATCATCAACGATCATTATTTTTTTCATCTATTTATCTCTCCCGGCAACTGATCATTAGAATTTTTTAATAGCCACATTTATTTCAAACTCACCAAAGGGAGTTATCATATCTGTTGATAGAGTTGTCTGATCAAGAAGATGTACTTCAAAGGCTTCTCCTATAATAACTGAAGGCGTTGTTATCTTAAGCATAATATTATTTTGACTAAACTCAGAGACCGCGTTACCTGATATTATATTAGCCACTTCTCCAAGAGCATCCGGAAAAGTTTCATCAGCAGAATCAACCTTGAAGTCAGAATCAAAGCTGTTTATAAGGTTAATAGCTGTTGATTTTTTCATACTATAGACAACAACACCTGTATATTTATGTCCTGAAACTCCAATGATAATGGCAATTTCATAACTTGCTGTCGGGTTTTCTTTTAATATAACAGCGCCTTTCCTTATTTCAACGCTAAACAGCTTTTTGAAAACATCATAAGCCGCTATGAGGAATGGATTTACTATTTCCAAATCAATATCTTTTAGAGTCATTTTATCTCCATATTTTTAATTATCTAAAAAAATATTTTATCAGATTCATGATACATTTGCAAACTGTTTTTTTACTAATATTGCAGTATAAGAATAACAAAAAAATGTCCCTTTTTGTAGTTTGATACGTACTATATTATAAAAGCTCAATAAATATTTAAATGAGGAAATAATGAAAAAAACATTAGTGATTTTATTTTTTATAACAATAACTATATCATTATACAGGAAACTAAAACCAGGAGATATTCTACTCTCAGTTGGGACATCAATTGGTTTTAATTCATATGAAACTACGTATACGAATAACACCATTCAGGAATTTAAAAGATTTGATATTAGTTTAACCGGAGAATATATGATCACAACCAAGCTTGCATTAGGAGGTAGTTACGGATACCTCAAAAAAACCGGTGATCTTGAATATAAGGGATATTATATTGGAGGCATTATTAGTTACTATTTTAACCCTGAAGGTAATATCCACCCCTATGTGAGTTTAAAGCTTGGTTTTGTAGATTGGGATTATGCAGGAAACGGGATTGAATAAAAATTAATCCTGAAATCATGCAAAGGTTACAAATAATAAGATTCCCGGCTTGCTGATAAAATTAATTTCTATTGCAAATTCAATTCTTGCAATCTTTTTAAGTACGGTATACTGTGTTAATGTGTTTAATCTAAAATAAAGATAATAACCGAAGAAAGAACAACTATGATGATAATCCCGATGACGATAAAAAAAATAAAAGCACTGTCGTTTACACATCATTCCAGGGAAAATGGAATACCCGCTGGGGAATTATGAAACTTACAGTGAATGGAAAACGGGTTATGGGAAGTTATGGGTATCGAGGCGGAAAAATTAACGGCATAGTTACTGGTACTTGTTTAGTTTTTACCTGGACAGAAAAAAACGGCCGATCAAAAGGAAAAGGATACTTCATCCTTTCTGATAATGCTGAAAAGTTTCAAGGCAAATGGGGTTATAAGGACAGCTCTCTTAATGGTGGAAAATGGTGGGGCAAACGAATATTATCAACATGATTAAGCAGTTAACTCCGC
>JAGLSM010000094.1 GCA_023135745.1 Spirochaetota bacterium
TAACATAGCTTATTCGTGGTTAAAATCTTTTAAATGCGAATCTGGTAATAAACAGCTAATAAACCAAAATTAATTAAAGTTAATTTTTACGTATAATATTTTTTAATCAAAAATAATCCCTTTAATGCTTCGACCACAAGCTCAGCACAAGAAATCCTTGGAAATCCGTATCCAATTTCCCCCACCGCTTTACCCTGAGTTCCAATTTTTTAAACTTTGAAACTTCCTTTGCGGCTTAGCACCTTCGCGAGAAACCAACTACCTGATTTTACCAGCTAAAACTCTCTCTTTTTTTTTAAGATTGCTCTTTCATCCACCCCCTCTGCTATAGCCTGCAGAATATCACCTGCAGGGCCATGCAGTAAACAATCAGCAATTTCATCCTGTCCTGTTGGTTCCATATTGATAATGACAACACTCCCGCCGTTCATCTTTGTGGTTACTGGAATTCCAGCAGCCGGGTATACCTGTAGAGATGAGCCAATAACAATAATTGCATCTGCCGCTGACGCAATCCGCTCTGCTTCATTTGTTTCATATTCCAGTATGGCCTGGCCGAATGAAATAGTAGCAGGCTTCAGCCATCCGCCGCACTCATCACATTTTGGAGATGTGGACTGCTTCTCAAAAAGCGGTAGAATATCCTCCCACTCGTACCGCTTCCTGCAGTCAAGGCATGCGATATAGGTATTTGAACCATGAAGTTCTATTACCCTGTCATCAGGCATACCGGCTCTTTGATGAAGGCCGTCAATATTCTGTGTGATAACATACTGCAGAAAATTCTTTTTATATAATTCAAACAATGCAAGGTGTCCCTTATTCGGCACGGCATTTTTCATTTGAGGATACATGTCTATCTTCCTCTGCCAGTACAGAGCCCGCGATTCAGGATCCTGCAGAACCTCTGATAGTTCAATCGGTCTATACTTTTTCCAGACACCCTGGGGTCCTCTAAAAT
This sequence comes from Spirochaetota bacterium, assembly GCA_023135745.1. Lineage (GTDB taxonomy): Bacteria > Spirochaetota > JAGLSM01 > JAGLSM01 > JAGLSM01 > JAGLSM01. The sequence goes on from JAGLSM010000094.1 coordinate 962, forward strand.
CAGGGATACCGCTTTCAGTACTTATCCCTGCACCTGTAAAGGCAATAATTGATTTCTTGGCTTTTAGAAGGGTTATTACTTTGTTTATTTCGGAATGCAGGGTTTTATCGTTATTCATAGTGTTTGATAATATCACATCTATAATAAATAAGCCATCCTATAATTCCTTCAGATCATATAAGGGAATGCTGACACCGGAAACCCGTATTCTTTTTGTATTTATTTGATATCTATCCCGGTTTGTAAGTGACTTATACGCAGCACGCGTTAAAAGCGTGTCACCTTTCCCCGCCTTATCCTCTCCTAATTTTGACGCAAGATTCATTTCATTACCATAAACTCCGTCATATTCAGAACGTAGTACTTTGCCGCAACCAATCCCGATGCAGACACCAAAGGTATTTTTTGCCGGATTAAGTTCAACCGGATTTTCTTTAAAATATTTATGTATGGAAAAAGCAACCTGAACCGCAGAATCAACAGTCTCAAACTCAGCATAGAGATTATCAGCATGCCCTCGATAACTGATGGCTTTATTTTTTTTGAATATTTTCTCACCGATTTTCCGAAGTTTGCTGATAATTGAAAGATAAAATACTATTCCTTCTGATTGAGTTGTTTTTGTAAAACCTGTTGAATCCAGGACAAGTACCGCGCAGGTTTCACCAAATTGATTTTCAATTTTTTCATTTAATAGTTTTAGGCTTTTACCGCCTTTATCAATTGCCTGGAATAACGAATCAGACTTAAACATATTGTGCTCCAGTATTGAGTTTCTGACTTTTATTGTATCGTATTTTTATGTGAGTATAAAGGGTTTTTAATTTTTTTTCTTAGGAAGCAAATATTATTGTCTGGGGCTTTTTAGTAGATCATTTTTTTTAGACACTGATTTTCTCTTATCTTTTTTTACCACGTATTACAGTTGGAAACGAAGGCTTTGCTTTCCGTATATGGACTTAATTCCGTTATGAAATCCCGATGTATCGGGACTCACAAAGGTACTATTTCGGGTAAACTCCAACCATAAAAACAAAAAACTTAGCACCCTTTGCGAAATAAAAAATAAAAAAAATCCGTGAAAATCCGCAGCATCAGCGCAATCCGTGTTCTATCGCTACTTCCTGCTTCTGCTGTATCTAAGAAAAGTCGGCAAATCCAGATTATCCTCAACATCTGTTCTTGCGGGATACCGTTCTTCATCAGCATTTTCATCTTCTGATGAATCCGTCTCCTCAGAAAGAAAATATGGTTTTGTAAAATCATTTTTTGAAATTAATTCAATCTTGTTTTCAGATCTTTTATCCACCTGATCAAAACCTGTGGCAATCACGGTAATCATTATTTCATCTTTATATTTTTCATCAAATACATTACCGCATATTATTTCAGCGTTATCAGATGCTTTTTCACTTATTGAGTTTATTATATCCTGATATTCCTGAAGAGAGAAGCTCTTGTTTGATGTTACATTTATAAGAAGAGAAGTTGAGCCGACTATTGATGTATCTTCCAACAGAGGATTATTAATTGCCATTTTTGCTGCGTCAGCAGCTCTGTTTTCCCCGCTTGCGATACCGACTCCCATTAATGCCTGACCTTTTTTCTCCATTATTTTTCTAACATCGGCAAAGTCAACATTCATAAATCCCGTCTTTGTTATGAGATCAGAAATACCCTGAACTGCCTGGCGAAGAACATCATCCGCCATTTTATAACTGTCGCCCAGGGATGTTTTTCTGTCCGCGATTTTTAGTAAATTCTGGTTTGGAATTGTAATCAATGTATCAACATATTCGATGAGTCTTTCGATACCTGCCTCAGCCTGTTCCATTCTTTTCCTGCCTTCAAAATGAAACGGTTTAGTAACAATCCCTACAGTTAATGCGCCCATACTTTTAGCAATTTTTGCGATTACCGGAGCCGCCCCGGTACCTGTTCCGCCGCCCATTCCGGCAGTAACAAAAACCATGTCAGCACCGCGGAGAGATTCTGCTATTTTATCCTGAACTTCTTCGGCAGCCTTTTCTCCTATTTCAGGATTTGCGCCGGCGCCAAGACCTCTGGTCAAACGGACTCCAAGCTGAATTTTTTCAGAAGCATTTGATTTGTAAAGAACCTGAGCGTCGGTATTTCCCGCGACAAACTGGATATTCTCCAGACCGCATGTAATCATTCTGTTGACGGCGTTGCATCCGCCGCCGCCGATGCCCATTACTTTGATCATTGTAGGATTACTGTGATTCGGTACGATTTCAATAGTCATTTTTTTTCTCCCAGTTTTTGATTATTCACACTCTATATTAAATCAATGCTAAATGAATACTCACAAAAAATTCCCCCGTTTTTTTTGCAAGCTTCTGCTTTTATTCCAATTCTATTTCATATTAAAAAAATTCTCCAAACCAGCTCTTCATTCTTGTAGTTATTCCCTTAAATATTCCGTCCTCGCTTGAATCAGTAAACTGAGGCCCAAGATCCATCATTCCATATTGGGTCAATCCAACCCCTGTTGAATACATTGGACTGGAAATAACATCAATAAGACCGGTAACGCCGGCCGGCATACCGATTCTGACGGGAAGATTAAAAACACGTTCAGCTACTTCGACGGTTCCATCCATTAGAGATGCCCCTCCGGTTATTACAACTCCGGCTGAAATCAGATCTTCAAATCCTGTCATTTTCACTTCCCGATGAACCAGAGAAAATATCTCTTCCATTCTCGGCTGTATTATTTCAGCAAGAAATGTCCTGTGGACCATTTTCGGCTGACGGCCTCCAACGCTTGGAACTTCAATCATCTCTGAAGGATTTATAAGATTACGATGCGCGCATCCGTGTTTTTTCTTTATTATCTCCGCTGATTGTCCCGGAGTTCTAAGGCCGACTGTAAGATCATTTGTAACATGGTTGCCGCCTATTGATAGAACACCTGTATGCCAGACCGCTCCGTCTACATACATCAGGACATCGGTAGTACCTCCGCCGATATCAATTAGAACACAGCCGAGTTCTTTTTCATCCTCGTTAAGTACTGCATTCGCGGAAGCCAACGGCTGTAATACAATGTCCTGCACACCAAATCCGGCACGTTTGACACTTTTTACAATATTCTGAGCTGAAGTTACAGCGCCTGTTACCATGTGGATTTCAGCTTCAAGACGAACCCCGCACATTCCAATAGGATCCTTAACTCCGTCCTGATCATCAACTATGAACTCCTGAGGCAGAACGTGAATAACCTCTCTGTCCATAGGAATAACAACTGCCCGGGCGGCGTCAATTACACGGTCTACTTCTGATTGGGTTATTTCCCTGCCTTTGCTGGATACAGCGATAACGCCTCTTGAATTCATGCCTTCAATATGACCGCCTGCTATCCCCACATATACATCATTTATTTCAATGCCGGCCATGAGCTCAGCTTCTTCTACGGCTTTTTTTATTGATTCAACTGTAGCATCTATATTTACAACTACACCCTTTCGCAGGCCATGGGAAGGTGAAGTGCCTACTCCCTTAATTTCCAAATTGCCGGTTTCATCTCTCTGTGCAATTACAGTACAAACCTTGGTTGTACCAATATCCAGACCTACGATTACATTATTATCCACTATTTCCCTCCCGGTTTAATTTGTTAAAAACAAATCCATATAAATTTAGTAAAAAATCTCCAATTATAATAGTGCTGATATCAAAATTTTTTCAACCAGCTCATCAAAACTCATTCCGGCAGCCTTTGCCTGAGCCGGTATATCACTGGTTTCTGTCATTCCAGGCAATGTATTTATTTCAATTATCCAGATACGGTCCTTATCATCAACTATAGCGTCAACACGTGAAACTCCGCTGCATCCTACAATATTATGAACATCCTCCGCAATTTCCTGCGCGTTTTTATATGTTTCTTCATTAAGCTTTGCAGGAATAATGAATTCAGTCAAGCCTTTTGTATACTTAGCCTCATAATCGTAGAACTCATTTTTTGGAACAAGCTGCAGAACAGGCAAGGCAGCTGATGATGATTTTTTCCCTAAAACACCTGTTGTAATTTCAATACCCTCAATAAATTTTTCAATAAAAATATCATCATAGCTTTCAAACATTTTTGATCCGTATTTTTCCAGTTCAATTTTGTTATTTGCCTTTTCAACACTGATAGAAGATCCTTCCGACACCGGCTTTATGATGACAGGGTAACCTGTGACACCTTCAGTCATTTCAAGCATTTCATTAAAATTATCCTTATTAAGGATTAAATAACCGGGTGTCTTAATTCCTTCAGCAATAAGAAGACGCTTGGTATAAACTTTGTTCATCCCTATTGCTGAGGCAAGAACTCCGGATCCGGTATAAGGGATTCCTAAAAGATCAAGCACCCCTTGAACACAACCGTCCTCTCCCCATTTACCATGAAGAGTATTAAAAACAAGTGTTACATCTTCTTCTTTCATCTGAGCTGCGATATCTCTTCCGGCATCAATTTTTACAACATTAAGCCCCATGCCTTCTATAGAGTTATATACATTTTCTCCGCTTCTTAAGGAAACATCCCTCTCATTGGAAAGCCCTCCGCATAAAACTGCAATTCTATAATCTTTTAACCGCTTATCCATGCGCCGCACCTATGCCTTCAATCTTCCCCGCAATACTTACCATTGTACCGGGTTTATACATTGTCCCTGCTTTTATCTTCATCTTGCTGAGAATATTTCTTTTTGAAAATAATCCTGTGATATTTTCCCTTAAATTATCTTCTAAATCCGGTTTATCTTCTATGACAACAGATGCTCCGAATTTTTCAAAGACTAACGCGTTGCTCATCTGATGATCGGCTGCCGCGAAAGGATAGGGAACAAGTATTGACGGTGTTGAGGTAACGGCAATTTCTGAAAGTGAAGATGCTCCCGCCCGGGATATAACAAGATCACAGGCGGCAAGAAAGTAGTCCATTCTTTCAATAAAGGAAAAAATACTTACATTTTTAGCTGTATTTTTCTTTTTCATCTGCTCATAATCCCGAACGCCTGTACCCCATAGCAGCTTAATCCCGTTAAGTTTAGAAGCAATCCCTGCAATAGAGTTATTTATACTTAAGGCTCCCTGACTTCCTCCTATTACACCTAGAACTTTATCCTTAGCTGTCAGGCCGAAAAACTTTCTCGCTTCAGTTTTAGATACTGAAGTAAATCCGGAGCGTACGGGATTGCCGAGCACAACACAGTTTGCTTTTGCGGATTTCTTAAATTTTTCCTTAGCAGCCTCAAAATTAAGTATTATAGCTGCTGCTCTCCCGGAAAATACACGGTTAGCAAGACCGGGAAAAGCGTTTTGTTCAAATATTACATAAGGAACCTTTTTCATCCTTGATGCAAATAATACGGGCGCGGTTACATATCCTCCAAAACCTATACATACATCCGGTTTTAGAGTTTTAATCAGATTTCTACAGCGAAGGTATGCCCTGGTAAAAACCCACAAAGTTTTGAAATTTTTAAAAAGGTTCTTTCGGGCAAAGGGAGCCGCCGGTATTGTAATTCTACTGAAATCAAGCTGCTCTACATCATCAAAGCGTCTGTCCCTGCGGCTGCAGATAAAAAATACATCATGACCTCTTTCTTTAAGCTCTTTATAAAGTGCGAGAGCCGGATAAATATGACCTCCTGTTCCTCCTGCGGTAATAAAAAATTTCATTTGGAAACTCCTTTTACCGCGGATCTTTTTGATATATTGAGAACTATCCCCATTCCAATACAAAGAGCAAGAAGAGATGAGCCTCCGGCGCTTATAAAAGGAAAAGGGAGACCCGAAGCCGGAATCATACCTGTAACTACAGCCATATTGATTAAGGCCTGCCACGCAATCATAATAGCTATTCCATAGGCAAAGAGCCTTGAGAAATCATCCGGAGCATTTAAAGCAACTTTAAATATTCTTAGAACCATAAAAGCCAGCAATGTGAGAATCATACAAATACCAATCAGCCCTATTTCTTCAGAATGAGCGGCCATTATAAAATCCGTATGAGATTCAGGAAGAATACCCATTTTTTGAACGCCGCTGCCGAGTCCATTCCCGAATATACCGCCTCTCTGGAAAGAGATTAATGACTGTATAATCTGATAACCTGATTTAGCAAAATCGGAGAGAGGATCTATATGCGCAAAAAGCCGGTCTCTCATATAACCGCGGTTAAAAACAAGAAGCATTATAAATGGGGTGCTTGAAACAGCAAGTCCCAACAGATGCCGTATAGGAACTCCCCCCATATAAAAGATCGCAATTCCTGTAAAGAGTAGAATTCCCGCTGTTGAAAAGTCCGGCTCAAGAAATATCAATCCGAAAAATGAAAGTGTTATAATAAGAGGAGGAATAAATCCTCTGAATGTACTGGTCTTACCCTGAATCTTTTTCTTGGCAAAAATCATACACAGATAAATAATCAATGCAAGTTTTACAAATTCAGAAGGCTGAAATTGAAG
>JAGLSM010000095.1 GCA_023135745.1 Spirochaetota bacterium
AATAGCTGATTTTAAATCACTTTTTTGGGTTTCTTCAATAAGAGGATAGACAACAAAACCCTGTCTGCCTGCAGCGAGCTGCTGTTCAAGACAGGAGTATGCCTTTGAGGAATCCCCCTTAAGCCACCTTGTAATAACAGGTTTTCTTCCATGAGGAAGACCAATAATTCTTGATTCTGAAAAATCTCCATAGGCTGTCATCGCAAGACTCCTGGGGATCGGCGTTGCCGACATAGAAAGATAATCTACCTGATCTCCTTTTTCCCTCAAAGCTCTTCTTTGCTTTACACCAAACCTATGCTGTTCATCTATAATGATAAGAGCAAGTTCTCTGAATTTGACATCCTCATTAAACAAAGCATGTGTACCAATAATAACATTAAATTCACCGGTTAAGAGACCTTCAAGTATCTTTCCACGCTCTTTTTTTGCAGTCTTACCGGATAAAAAAACAGGTTTTATTCCGATACCTTCAAGATACAATTTTATTTTTCTGTAAATCTGATTCGCGAGAACAGAGGTTGGCACTGCAATTGCCGCCTGATAACCTGAAGAAACCGCAAGATAAACAGCAGCTGAGGCGACTGCGGTTTTTCCGGACCCGACATCGCCCATCAAAAGTCTCTGCATTGGTTTGGATGACAGCATATCTTTATAAATTTCTTTTATTACCTTATTCTGACCATCTGTCAATCTGAATCCGAATTGATTCTCCAATTTAACAAATAATCCATTTGCTGAATAAGTCCGGGATTTACGTATACTGTTTCTAAATATCCTGCGGTATAAAATACCCATCTCAAACAAGAATAGTTCTATATAACTGAATGTCTTTCTGGCATTTTCAAGATTAGTTTCATCAGCAGGAAAATGCATCGCTCTAAGAGCAGAATCAAATGACACAAGTCCCCGCTTCCGTCTTAAGTATTCAGGAAGCACTTCAGAAAAAGTGTCATACTTTTCAAGAAGACTCAATATAGAACGTCTGATAATCTTCTGACCTAAGCCTTCGGTTAAAGGATAGATGGGAACAAATCTGCCGAATGACATACTCTGTTTATCAGATTCATCCAGAATTTCAAAATCAAACTGAGAAGCCTGCCATTCCCCGTATAAAAAGGAAAATACTCCGTAAACGACAATTTCCAATTCTTCGGTAAGAATTCCTCTCAGATAAGCCCGGTTAAAACAAACCAATGAAGCCTGATATAATCCGTCAAATAAAACAACCTTAAGAAGACGGCCTTTTCCTTTAATAGGAATAAGTTTTTGTCCAATGATCTTTGCTCTTACTACAACCGGGTTTAAACCGTCAGAATCCGCGAAATGTGAAAATTTTGTCCTGTCCTGATGTTCTCTGGGAAGGTGAAGAAGCAGCTGTCCTTCAGTTTCAATATTGAGTTTTTTTAAGATCGATGCGGTACGATGCCCTATACCCTTTATGTATCTAACAGGGTTTTTTAAATTTGGCAGAAGCATGTCAGATTAGTTTCTTCCCTAATTCTGCTTCAATTTCTTTGATGTATTGAGATATCTTATCATAAAGATCATGAGCCATATCAAGAATCATACTGGGTTTTGATTTGCTGGATTTTCCGGTTCCAAACAGTTTTGAAATTACCCGCTTGGTCACAATGTATTTTTTTGCTCTTTTCTCAAGATCTTTTTCAAGGAACCCCATTTTAAACTGTAAAATACTTACTATATACAAAAAACCTTCATAACCCCAGTTTTTATCCGTATCGGGTCCAAGCTTTATCCCGTCAAGTGACTCCTGACCTGTTTGTATATTACTCATACTTGTCTCATAAAAATGTTTCGCGTTTCTATACATAATATTCTGTATATATCCGTAGTTTCCCTTTTTTTCTTCAGCCTCAAGATCCCCTAACATCCAAGCAGCTCTCAAAGCACAAATACCCTTTTTTACTGTTGGAGCAACCCCTTTGTCCATAAATGAATAGCAATTAAGCGCAAGAAAATAACTTGCAATACCTTTTTTTTCATCTCTGGGCTGATCGAAATCAAGAGGTCCAAAGGTCTGAAGTACGAGCTGGATTCTCTTGTCAGCATTGCTCTGGGCTGAATCGAGGTTTTTTTCCGGGATTTTTTCAAAATCTTCATGAAACACAGCATACAGACAATCCGGACAAACAGTTATGGGATATTTTAGAGGATTAATTTTTCCGTATTTTTTGCTTGGTTCATACAAACGTCTAAGTTCATCTGTAAGCTTTCCCGCTATCAGCCTGCCTCTTCCGGACAATAACTCTTCCCTTATGAATTCCCTGCCGCATACAGGACAGGCTGTTGTATTTTTCAGATAATAGGTGGTCTTTAACTGGTCTTCGTTTTGCAATGCAATTTTCCTTTAAAAATTATTACATCTTAGACAATATATCAGCAACTATAACTTCGCCATGTTCCCTTGAATTTTCAATTAAAATTCTTTCAAGTTCAACTCCCGCCTGAATAATTCCTGCAAGATATATTCCGTCTATATTTGCTTCATAGGTTTCCTGAAAATACGCGGCCTTACCGTCACTCTCGTTGACATTTATTCCGGCTTTTTTAAGAAATTCTATATTAGGTATATACCCTGTCAAGAGGAGTACAACGTCATTTTCAAATACCTGCTCACCCTTTTCCTTTACCCAGATAGTAACATTGTCTTCCCTTATCTCCTTTAACAGAGAACCGCCCAGAAATTGTATATCCCCTTCCGTAATTGCCCTCTGAATCCTTGTATAAGTCCACGGTTTCATCCTGAAGAATTGTTCTTTTCTGTACGATAAAATAACCTGCACATTGTTAGCTGATAATTCCAGAGCTGCTTCAGCGGCAGAATCCCCTCCGCCGACAACAAGAACCTTCATTCCTTCATAGAGATAAGGCTCCTTGTAATAATGAGAAACCTTGTGGAGGTTTTCTCCGGGCACATGTAAAATACGCGGAATATGAAAACTTCCGGTAGCAATCACAATTTTTTTTGCCCTAAGCTGTACATCCATACTGTTTCTGTTTTTACATTTAACAACAAAAGCATTATTGCTGCCGAGTATTTCATAAGCCTCATGCCATAAATAATATGTTACATTCATCAGTCTGGCTATTTTCTGATAATACCGTATAGTTTCGTTTCTACCGGGATTGGATTCTGCTGATGTAAATATATGACCTCTCAGCGCAAGTTGAGCAGCAGATGAAAAAAACTTCATATTTTTTGGAAATTTAGTAAGTGAATAAGCAATACAGCCAAGCTCAATTACAGCAATTTTGAAACCTTTTTCAGAAGCCTCTCTGGCAACAGATAATCCGGCAGGACCAGCCCCAATGATAATAATATCGAACATAGAAATTTTCATCCTTAACTAAACTTTTGTTTAACAATGTATTACAATTTATTATAATACACAAGGGGTAAAAAAAACAATTATGTCGCAACTTCAAATAAGTACAGAACAAATAGATAAAGCATATGATATTTATATCATAAGACCAGACGGTTTGGTTGATTTGTTAACAGCACCCGACCTGGAGAGCTGTATTGAAGATATTTTAGCTAAAAAATCATATAATATTATAATTGACATGAAAAAGACGAATTATATTTCCAGCGCAGGATGGGGTATTTTTATTGCCCTTATTAGAAACATAAGAGAAAGTAACGGCGATCTTGTTTTTGTAAATGTAAACGAGGAAGTCAGGGGATCTTTTAATATGCTTGAATTATCGTCAAAATTTAACAATTTTTCCAATATTGAAGATGCCGTTTCATACTTTAAAAAAGAAAAATAATCCTTTGAAATTTAAATTTTCACAGCAAAAGAAAAAACTCGTGCTGCTTGCAGTTTCGTTGCTGATACCAATTATTTTTGTATCCTCAATATTTATTTTATACAGATACTTTTATAATTCAATTGAAACAGAAGCCTCAAAAAACCAAATCATTAAATCCGATGTTATAGTTATTTTCGGGGCGGCTATTGCTTATCGCGGAAGACCCAGTCTGATTCTAAAAATGAGAATAATGCAGGGTCTTAAATTGTATAAAAACGGATTCTCGAAATACTTTATTCTGACAGGCGGTGTGGGATGGGCACCTCCTGCCGAGTCAGTAGTTATGAAAAACATATTATTAAAAAACGGCATCCCTGAAAAAAATATTTTCCTTGAGACAAAGAGCAAGTCTACAAAATCGCAGGTAAGTTACGCTATTTCCATAATAAAAAAGCAAAAATGGAAAAACGCGCTGCTTGTCAGCGATCCCATTCACATGTACCGAATAAAAAAGTATTTCAGTTACAGCGGAATACAGGCTTATTCAGCACCTGTGCGGAATATTCATCTCAGTAAAAAAAAGACCCATATTTATATAAAAATGGAGATACTTAAATTAATTTCCTACTACCTGTTTGATTGAGATATCCCCCCATTTTTTTTATTTTCTTTGCTGCCCTGTTAACTGCGGTTGAAACAGTACCAAGCGGAATATCAAGATAATATGAAATCTCTTTTATTGTAACAACTGCTGTCTGCCGTTTCAGCTTCTTAATCATACTGTATCGTGTCTTATCAATGTTTATTAATCGTTTTTTGTACATTTGATACCCGGAAGCTTCTGATTCATGAATATAAAGTTGCCGTTCTATTCTTTTTTTAGCCTGCAATAAACAGGTAATTTTGTTCTTTAGTTTATTATTCATTTCTTCTACAAACCTGTATCTATTTTTAAGTTCAAGATACATTTTATAAACTCGATACCGGTTTTGATTAAAAATTGTACATATAGATAAAATGTCATCTCTCTCTAAAAGACCGGGATAACGTATTTTAAGAATGTAGAATTCCTTTTTTGAGAGGTTGGAGCAAAGTTTTTTGAAAATCTCAATTTCATTATCATTATCAAATCTGCTATGAAAAGAAGTTTGGTACTCATTAACTCTCTCCATGCAAAGAAGAGACGATTCTTTACGTTTAATATTCAAAAAAGAGTTTCGCAGCACAGTGTAAAACCATGTAGTAAATTTCGTATTCTTAATATTGTATGAACGAAGTATCGCATGTATACGGTTAAAAATATCATTATAGAACCGGTCAACTGTCTCTGAATCAGGAGAACCGTTTTTATAGGGAAAACTATAAATTACCGGGATCAGCAACGGCAATATCTCGGATAATACAACTTCTTCTCCGTTTTTATAATCATGAAGAAGCTTCTTGATTTTGATATCAAAACTTTCTTTATTGAGCTTATTGCTGTCTATTTCCTTCATCATACATGAAGAACAAATTAAGATTTAAAAAGTTCCCAAATTCTTGATTTTTTTACTTTAAATTTTTAAAATTTCCCGCATTACAGGAGAAGACTGCGACAGACAAATGGCAGCAGAAAGCGCGTCCGCCGCGTCATCCGGTTTAGGTATCGTTTCAAGACCAAGAATAAGTCTTACCATATTCTGAACCTGTTTCTTATCCGCGCGTCCGCTTCCGGTAACTCCCTGCTTTATCTGTAAAGGAGTATAAGAAACTATCGGAATATCCTTATCCGCCAGACACATCAGAATAACTCCGCGGCTGTGACTCACGGATATCGCGGTTTTAGCATTTTTTGCGAAAAAGATAGATTCAACAGCAGCCTGATCAGGTTTGTACTTTTCAATTAATCCCAGTAATTCATCTCTGACAAGACAAAGCCGTTTTTCAAGAGATAGTCCGGCAGGAGTTTTAATCACACCATAATCAATAACGGATAGAGTATTTCCCTTCTTCAAAAGAAAGCCGTATCCTGTTGCAGCAAGTCCGGGGTCAATCCCCATTATTGTCAAAGGGTCTAATCCTCATCCATTTCAAAATTGCTTGATACAGAGCTAACATCATCCTGCTCCTCAAGCTCTTCAAGAAGACTCATTATCTGCTCACTCTTGTCATTATTCTTTACCTTTATGGACTCACCTGATGTCTGAACTCTCGATACTTCAGAATTTTCGACCTCGATATTTTTTTCACGTAAAACAGCCAGTACTTCACTAAATGCATCAGGAGGAGTTAAAACTTCATAAGTATCCCCATATTTTTGAAGATCCTCAGCTCCGGCTTCAAGAACAATTTCCATTAAATCATCTTCAGCTATCTGCCCGGTATCAATGTTTATAATACCCTTTTTTTCAAACATCCAGGCAACACAGTTTGTTGATCCAAGACTACCGTTCCTTCTCGACAGAATTTTTCTTATTTCTGCCGCTGTCCTGTTCTTGTTGTCCGTTGTTATTTCCATTATAATAGCAACACCTTCAGGACCGTACCCCTCATAAACCATTTCTTCATAGTTAACACCGGACAATTCCCCTGTTCCTTTTTTGATTGCCCTGTCCATTGTATCTTTCGGCAAATTTGCCGCTTTTGCCTTATCAACAGCTGTTCTTAAACGGGGATTGGCATTAATATCTCCGCCGCCAATTCTAGATGACATGGTAATTTCTTTGATTAGCTTTGTAAAAATTTTTCCGCGTTTCGCATCCGCGGCGCCTTTTTTATGTTTAATAGTGGACCATTTAGAATGTCCGGACATAGCATACTCCTCTTACAAAAGATTATTAATTTATTGGTTTTGAATGAAACTTGTACACATACAAAAGAATATTGTTTCTTGTTTTTATATCTATTTTTGCAAATTGCAGATTAATCCTGTAATACCCGTTTTCTTTTTTTTGAGTCTTTGTTCCCTTAACCTTTGCAATCAGCCTTAATTTTTCTTTTCCTTCAAATGAAAATTCCAGCCTGACAAAAGTTCCGCCCTTTATATCACTACTTACCTCTATCGCCATACCATTTCCACTTATATTTGTTATAACACCATTGAACTTAATAGTAGAAGACACTTTTGCAACTTTTTGAGAATTCTCAATTGAAATTTCAATAGGACGAATAAAAACCGGAACACCGCAGCTAACCCTTAAAAAACGCCGTTTCTGATTTCTGGAAAGCTTTTCCGAATGCTCAATAAAAATAGCACGCAGATCCTTCCCTTTTAATTCTCCTACAACTTCTGAATTAAAAGAATAACCGGCGTCATTTTCTCTCCAGAAATATGCGTTAAGCGTTTTGCCCTTCCAATTTATCCGGTCAGAGTTATGTCCTTCAGGAAAGGAACATATTATATAACTTGCCTGTCTGTCAATAACATTGGAAAAGAAATAACCAACTTCCGGAAGAGCCAAACGCATTCTTTGATCATTACGAAGTGAATATGTATTTTTTATCCCTTTTTTATACTTGGGTAATGAAAATTCAAATTTACGTCTGATACTCATCAGCTTTGAAATTATTATTTCTCTTTGAGCTTCATTTACAGCTGAATTTCTGA
>JAGLSM010000096.1 GCA_023135745.1 Spirochaetota bacterium
TATGTTAATCCTGCGCTCAAAAAAGCTTTCGGCTCCCCTGATGGGAAAAAATGCTATAAGTATTTCAATGATTTTGATAAACCATGCTCCTTCTGTAAAAACAAGGTTGTGTTTGCCGGAAAGACGGTACGCTGGGAATTGACTTCTCCCAGAAACGGCAAAACATATGACCTCATTGGCACACCCTTTAAAAACACAGACGGAAATATATCCAAACTTGAGATATTCAGGAATATCACCGAACGCAAGCAGGCCGAACAGGTGCTTCAAACTTCCCTGCAGAAAAATAAAGACCTGCTTAGAGAATTGCAGCACCGTGCGAAAAACAGTTTTTCTATGATATTTAGTTTGATAAGCCTTTCCGCAAATTCCAGCACTTCCGAAACAACAAAATCCTCACTTAATGAAATTGGTTCACGTGTACAGGCAGTATCTGAGATATATGATCTACTCTATACAACTGACTCGGTTTCTGAAGTGCAGCTTGATGAATACTTTACCAGAATCGCCGCTTCTTTTCTAAACCTTACGGAAAACATTACTCTGAAACAAATTTGTGATAAGCTCACTGTACCTGTTAAAAATGCTATCCCCATCGGGATAATCATCACGGAATTGATAACAAATTCCATTAAATACGCGTTTTCCGGCAACAGGAAGGGTACAATCTCACTTTCACTAAAAAAGACAAAATCAGGAGGAGTTATTAAGGTAACGGATGACGGCGAAGGACTTCCTGAAGGGTTTGATATTTCAACTATTGAATCTCTCGGATTAATACTGGTTTCAGGACTGACAAATCAGATTAATGGCAGTTTTAAAATTGAAAGCAAAAACGGCACCCGCTGCACCCTGAAATTTCCATTAGAAGAAATTCCTGAGGAAACCGAAAAAGTATAAAATGTGATCAACTTTAGTTTTCTGCGATAAAAATAAAGTACCAGATTATCCATAAAATGGATATTTTTAACTGATGGCAAAACTCAATTTTAAAAATAAACGTATTTTAATTACCGGAGCATCCAGCGGACTAGGCAAAGAAATTGCCCGAATCCTTGCATATCAAGAAGAAGCGCATTTAATAATCGCAGCCAGAAGGCTGGATAAACTCAAAGAACTACAAAAGGAAATAGAGTTAAACTCAAAATCAAGAGTAACTGTCATCCGTTCAGATTTAGGCAAGAAGAATGGGCCGCAGTTATTATTTGATAAAGCAGTCAAGTTGGGAAAGGTCGATGCAATTATCAATAATGCCGGAATGACATGCTATGGTAAAACTGATACATTTTCACTCATCGAATTTGAAACAATTTTTAATGTCAATACTCATGCAGCGGTAAACCTCAGTTATTTGTTCCTTAAATATTTTCTCAAAAAAAAAAGTGGTGCTATTTTAAATATTACCAGTCAAGCTGCATTTTTACCCGTCCCGTATCAATCGGTTTATGCAGCTTCCAAACACGCAACACAGGCTTTCACCGAAGCTCTCTATCAGGAATATAAAAAATCAGGCATTGTAATATCTTCTTTTGCCCCCGGCGGAATTGCGACAGAAATGATCACAAAATCCGGACTTAATGAAAAATTCAAGTCGGAAAGCAGGCTTCTTATGTCCGCCGAAAAAGCGGCAAAGCTGGCAATAAAAGGATTTAAAAAGAAAAAATACTGTGTTATACCCGGCATTCAGATGAAAATGACAAATTTTGTTAATCGCTTTATTCCCAGAAAATGCCTTACTTCTATTGCTGCAGGGATTTATAAACCCAGGAAATAAGTAATTATCATTACTCAGGAATTAATCGCAATATCACCTACAATATCCATAAATCCCGGAACGTCTACAACTAATACAACTCTTCCATCATCAAGAAGAGATGCCCCGGAAAGTCCTCTGATATGTTTGTAATTTTTACCCAGTGTCTTTAATACTATGTCCTGAGTACCGTATATTTCATCAAGAATTATCCCAAGTTTCTTATCTCTATATTTCGTGATTACAATATTTAAAAGCCCGGTTTTTTTCTCTACTTTGGCAATATTATTTTCAAATACTGACTTTAAGCTTACTACGGTTACGATTTCTCCTCTATAATCTATTGCCTGGTATTTTTTAATCGATCTTAGATCTTCAGCCATTACCTTAATGGTTTCAATAGTATCAACAATCGAAACAGCATAATTGTTTTTTCCCGCGTGACAAAGTATGACATTGATAATTCTTAAAGTAAGTGGAAGACTCAGAATAAACTCTGATCCTTTCCCATATTCAGTTTTAATATCGATACTTCCATTTAAGAGAGATATTGCGGCCTTAACAACATCCATACCTACCCCTCTGCCTGATACTGCCGACACCTCATCCCTGGTCGAAAAACCCGGCTCGAATATTAAATTAAGTATCTGATTTTTTTCCATCAACTCAATCTTTTCCTCTGTAATAAGGTTTTTTTTGAGTGCCTTCTCTCTCACCTTATCAATATCAATACCTCTTCCGTCATCTTCAATAGTAATTATGATATGATTTGAAATCTGCGAAGCTGATAAGAGGATTCTCCCATTTGGCTTCTTACCTTTTTTTATACGTTCCTCGGGACTTTCAATTCCATGATCAACCGCGTTTCTTACAAGATGAAGAATTGGGTCACCAATGGCATCGATTACTTTTTTATCAAGCTCGGTATCTTCACCCTTCATAATCAGGGTAATTTCTTTTTTATCCGCTTTGGCAAGGTCTTGTGCAACTTTCTTGTATTGATTGAAAATTCTTGAAATAGGCAGCATCCTGGTATGCATAATGCTTTTTTGTAAATCAGATATCACTTCAATAAGGTTTTCGGCAATCAGGTTTACATCATAATAGATATCGGAATCATGGTACTTCCTATGAATCTTTTGTTCTAATCTTTTAAATCCTGATGTAGATATGACCATTTCACCGATCAAATTCATCATTACATCAAGCTTACGGATGGGAACCCGTATACTTTTGCTTGCGGATTCAATTCTATATTTTTTTACTATTTTTTTTTCTTTTTTAAATTTTCCATATTTATATATCTTTGAATTTGATATGTCATAAGATGCTTTTGTTAAAACAAAGTCTTCAATTTTTAGACTACACACTTTTTCTAAAAATATTTTTTTAGAAATAAAATCTCTCGACATTTTTGACTGCAGAATTATTCTAAGTATACCGGCAAATTCCTTGGTTATTAGATCTGTTTTGTTTGGATCATATTTTAAAAGAATCCCTATTTGCGGAATATTTTCCAATACCTTTTTCGCGTACATCCATTTAATCTTCTCATTTGAATCTATTTCTACGGTAATAAGGTAAGTTTTAAATCCCTTAGTAATATTATGGGTGATAAGATCACGCTGGGTTAAACCAAGAAATAATTCATTCAATCCCGGTTCAATATTTGCAGCTATATTTTTAGTTTGTATATTTCCTGATTTTTTATTGGTTTTATTTTTTATTGAATCTATTGTTTCAGAAATATCTGCTATTTTCAGCAAAGTAAATCCGGGATCATTTTTAAAACTTTCTGTTTTTTTTGAGAGCAGCGCAAAATCAGATACCAGCTGATAAATCTCATAAAGTTTCTGAATTGCATCTGCCTTCAGCCCGGGAGTGATCTCTTTGATTTTTTTAAGCAAAGGCAGAGCATTTTCCATTATTAAATCAAGACTCACAAATCCAATAGAAACAGATAACTTTCTAATTTCTTCAAAATCTCCTGATAAACTATTGAATACAGCAGGATCTTTCTGAAGCAATGATAATGTCTTTTTTATTGAATCAAGATGTTCTTTTACTTCATCATAAAAAAGCTTTATACCTTCATTGCTCAGCATATCTTACTCCATAGTTTATAAAACATCTATCTGATTTTAAAGTGTTCTATAGTTTTTTTGAGCTTATCTGCCTGGTTTGATAACTCTTCAGATGAAACTGCCATTTTTTGAGCGCTTAAACTTGCATCCTGTGTAACGCTATTTACAGATTCGGCAGACATTGCTATTTCCTTTGACAGATTGTTTACCTCTTCCATTGCATTCGAAATATGACGGCTGCCGTTCAGCTGTTCCTCAGTTGCTTTTGACATTTCCTCACCATAGGTTGCTGAAGCTTCAGATATATTTTTCATTACAGAAATAGAATCGCTAAGGTTCCTTACCATAGCAGATCCGTTTACAACATTTTTGCCTGTTTCGTTTATAAGGTCCTCAATATCCTTACTTGCTTCAGCACTTTTATCCGCGAGCTTCGATATTTCCTTAGCGACAACGGCAAATCCATGTCCGGATTCCCCTGCTCTTGCGGCTTCAATCGAAGCGTTAAGCGCGAGAAGATTAGTTTGATCCGCAATATCTGTTATAAGATTTATTATATCCTTGATTTTAATGGAACTTCCTTCTATTTCCTCCATCGCAGTAATAGTCTGAGTTGAAGCTGATTTTGCAGCAGTTGCCTGAACAAGAGCGTCTTCACTTCCTGATTTCACCTTTTTGGAAAGATCATATACTCCCTGAATTGATGTGTTCAGCTGTACAATGGATAAAGTAACATCTTCCACCGATGAAACCTGGTTCCTTGAATTGGCAGTAACATCCGCAAGCGACATTGCCTGTTTCTGGGCTCCTTCAGAAACACTTCCCGCCGTTTTTGAAAGATCCTCACTTGAAAAAAGAACCTGATCAGAGGCAAGCATTATATTTTCTATAATATCCTGTAGATTATCAGCCATTTTTAGAAATGACACGGCAACATTACCAATTTCGTCCTGGGAAGTAACCTTAAGCCTTTGAGTTAAATCGCCCTTAGCGAGAGAATCCGCCATTTTATACATGCTATTAATCGGTTTTGTTATACTTTTCGATACAACATAGACTATTATAAATGTAATTAATACAGCTATTGCCGCGATTATAAACAGACCAAACCTCAATCTGTTAAATGATTTAAGAAGCTCATCCGTATAGCTCTCAGCGGAAATCATCCATTCCATTTCCTTGAGATACTTGTATGCTGTAATTTTTTCTCTTGAACTTGTTTCTCCTCTTTTGACATCCATCAAGTCATATTTTTTAAACAATAACTTACCTATATTTTTTCTGGATTTATTAATCATTTTCTGAATAAAATATCCGCCGTTTGCTGAACGCTGATTCCATAAGTTTTCTCCTTCATCCATTACCGGATGAATAACCACAGTTCCCTTATTGTCAATTATAGACGCATAGCCGGTTTCACCTATTTTTATTCCAAGAATCTGTTTTCTGAGATGTTTAAGATCAGTCTGCTTAACACCAACATATACAGCTCCTATTATTCTATTTCTTTTATCCCTGATTGGCTTAAATGCCGTAATATACCAGTCATTTACTTCAAACGCCCTGCCCCTGAACACCCTTCCTTTCATTACAGCTTTATATACCGGAGAATCAACCGGAATGTATGTACCAATAGCCCTGCTCCTGTCAAGCTTTTTTACACTTGTCGAAATTCTGAGTAAGCCTTCCGGAATAACCTGAAATATTGTAACCGTACCTCCGATGAGTTTTGTTATTCTGTCTACAAGAGATATGGTTTTTGACAGGAGATGGTTCCTTAGGTACATCTTAGGAATAGCTGCAAATTTTCTTTTATGGGTTATCTGATTTTCTATATTAAAGCCAATGTATTTGTTATACGCAAGCATCGCGGCACCACGGACATAACTGTCTGCCACATTCAGATTATAGTCAACCCGCTCCTGATTAATCCTGTATGCAGTCTGCGCGAGATTATAGATACCTTCTGTTATATTTTTGAGATTTCTTCTTTCCTTTTCATCTATTACATTGCTTATTAAAAGAAAATAAAGCATTCCTACAATTAAAAATGAAAATATACTCACACTGCCGAATATTACTGTCAGTTTTGTTCTAATCTTGCTAAACATATATACATCCTAATAAATTGACATTTCACCTTTTCTATTATCGGACCCGTCACATCAGTAATTCATTTTCATATTATCTTTTTTTTAAAAAATCACAAAAAATCCGTATTAATCCTGTATACTTCGACTATCGCAGTTCGACTACGCTCACTACATGCTCAGTATAAAAATCCGTGTCAAAAAACTTATAATATACTATGAAAACATTAAAAGATAAATTTTTCACGGAATTCTCTGGTTTCAGCAAATAACATCATCAATCGTTTCCTCATTGATTCAGAGAGTTTCTGTTTTCTTCTTTCCATTACGTGAATAACCATATCAAGAAACTTATTCATGCTGTACTCTGAAAAAGGTTTTTTGCCTCCCCATGCAAATGGAGGCACTTCTCCTGTAATAAGCAAACCCTGATTAAATATATTGCTGCCGGATCCAATAACGCAACCGGTATTTATCATAACTCCAATACCGATTTTTGAATGATCACCAATCAAACAACCCATCTTTCTGCAGCCTGTGTTTATTTTCCTTCCCTCTTGAAAAACAGAAATCCCGTTATAGTTATTTCTAAGATCGCTGTTTGCCGCCATAGCGCCAATATTGACCCAGGAACCTAAATATGCATGACCCAAAAAACCATCATGATGTTTATTTGTAAAATCCATTATTATCGAGGACTCTATTTCACCTGATATTTTACATGTATTTCCAATGCTTGTATCCGGTCTGATTTTAGCTGAATCAATTACAGTATCAGCTCCAATATACGCAGGTCCTTGTATAAAACTCATTGGCATTATTCTCGCGCCTCTATCTATAAAGACACTGCCTTGTGAAGTATCTATATAGACTCCCGGATAAACCTCAGAACCCTCAGCGGCAATAAAAGTTCCGCTGCCGATGATCTGTGCTTTATTACTTATCTTACCCTCATTTTTTACGTTTTTCAGCAAGATCAGATCTTCCTCAATCTCTTTCCCGTTATTTTGAATCATATCCCAAGGATAACGGTAAAGCCTGTTTTCAATTTGCTTATCCTGCAGTCCCAGACTCCGTGCCTTTGTAATATATTCCCCGTCCAGAAAATCAATTATGCGCCAATCTGCCATTCTGTTTTTACCGGGATGAATATATACCAGATCATTACCTTCAAACATGCATGTGTCTTTAAAAAATTTATGAGATTTAGAAAAGCTTGCTCTCGCGTTTATAAAAACATAATCCTCGGCATTTTTAAAATCTTCATCGTTAAAAAGTTCTCTTCCGGATTCTTTGACAATATCCCGCATCTCCTGACGGCATATTAGTTTTATCTGTAAATCAGGGTATCTTATTCTGATTTTTTCATACAGCGACAAACAGCCTGTGTCTAAATCAAA
>JAGLSM010000097.1 GCA_023135745.1 Spirochaetota bacterium
TATCCGATGAGTTAAGGGACAACCTGGATCGTTGTTCCTTACGCCGAATATGGAATTTTGTTGCTTTTTAAGTATTAACATAGTAAATTATTTTAGCAAAAATAAATTAATTATTTTATAATTGGCTAACTGGAGGACGGATTTGTCATTAAGATATCCATCAGGAATTAAGAGAAACAGACAAAATAAAAAGAGACATATGAAAAACCAGATGGAAAGACGAAGAATTCGTACATCCATTAAAAAAACCCTTGAAGCTATTAAGGCTGGAAACAAGGAATCTACACTTAAAGTTTTCAGCGAAACTGTATCTATTTTTGACAGGGGTGTTAAGCATGGAGTAGTTAATAAAAAAACTGCCTCCAGAAAAAAATCCCGCCTTGCAAAAAAAATTGCCCAGCTTGGTTAGTATCTGTTATCATCATCATTATAAATATATAATTGGAGATGTTTAGTGACAAAGGCAGAAATAGCCGAGATAATCAGTAGGGAAATTGATGTTTCTAAAAAAGATGTTGCTTTTATAATTGATTCTTTTTTTGAGAAAGTAAAAATGTCTCTTAAAAAGGGTAAAACCCTGGAACTTCGAGGTTTTGGAACCTTTGGTTTCAAAATCAGGAAATCAAGATCAGCCAGAAATCCCAGAACCAGTGAAGAAGTATATGTTCATGAGCATTTAATTTCATATTTTAAGCCGGGTAAAGAACTAAGAGAAATAACTGCAAGTGTATCTATGGATTTTATAAAAGACGATATCGAACGAAAGAAACGTAAAAAGTAACTTATTTTCTTGATATTATAAACATTCCGTTATGAGCAAAGAGATTCGCCCACAATTTACCAAGTGAAAAAGACCTGGCTTTAGTGTTATGCATTGGTATTTCTTTTTCAATTTTTATATCGAGGCTGCCGCAGAAATTTCTGAAGTCTTTAATAGTCAGATGATGTATGTTTGGTGTATTATACCATTCGTATGGTATTGTTTTACTTTTGGGCATTATTCCTTTAAATAGCAAACCAAACCGTACCATAAAATGTCCAAAATTCGGGAAGGAAACAATCGTCTTTTTTCCTACCCGCAGCATTTCCTGAATAACTTTTTTTGGATTCCGTACTACCTGTACGGTTTGGATACAGATTACATAATCGAAGGACTTGTTTTTATAGTCTGCCAGCCCTTCATCAATGTCTCCCTGAAATACCGAGAGACCTTTATCAACACAAGAGGCAACCCCTTCTTCGGATATTTCCACTCCTCTTGCTACAATCTTTTTATCATTTACAAGTTTCTGCAGAAGAGTTCCGTCGCCGCATCCAAGATCCAGCACTTTTGATTTTTCTTTGACCAAAGGAGTAATAATCTCAAAGTCTGATCTGTTTTTATTATGGTGTCTATACATCCGAAATTTCCTTTTCAAGATTGTTGAGAAAACCGGATAGAAGAGACCCTAGTTTTTTGAATTCAATTAAAAACGCATCATGCCCGTGTGAGGAATTGATTTCTGAATAAGTCACATCAACATCGTTCATCCTCAGTGCTGTGACAATTTCTTTTGATTCTTTGGGCGGATAATGCCAGTCTGAAGAGAAGGAAACTACAAGGAATTTGGATTTAACCTCCGAAAAGGTTTCAGCCAGGTTTTTATATCCATAAGAAAGATCAAAATAGTCCATAGCTTTGGTTATTATCAGATATGAATTAGCATCAAATCTGCTGACAAAAGCTGTTCCCTGATAGTGCAGATAGCTTTCAATCTGGAATTCGGTTTCAAAACTGAATTGATAATTTTTTGATGAATCCTGGAGTCTTCTCGCGAATTTGTTATGCATTGATTCATCCGAAAGGTAGGTTATATGCGCAATCATTCTGGCAATGGCAAGGCCCATGGCAGGGGTTTCTTTTTCGTAGTAATTACCGCCGTTCCAGTTTGGGTCTGTGATGATTGCCTGTCTTCCTACCTCATAAAATGCAATGGGCATAGCGGAGTGCTTTGAGGCGGTTGCAATTGGTATAGCTGAGATGACTCTGTCAGGATAATCTGCAGCCCATCGCAGAGTCAGCATTCCTCCCATGGATCCTCCGACGACTGTTAGTATCTTGTCAACACCAAGATGATTAATCAGTTCAACCTGGGCATTAACCATATCCCTTATTGTCAGAAGAGGGAAGGACGAACCGTAGGGTTTACCGGTATCCGGATTAATTGAACCGGGTCCGGTAGAACCCTGACAGCCTCCTATAACGTTAATGCATATTATATAGTATTTATCTGTATCAAAGGTTTTTCCGGGACCGATCATTGCGTCCCACCATCCCGGTTTTTTATCCTCAGGGGAGTATCTTCCTCCTGCATGAGCATCGCCGGAAAGAGCATGCTGAATAAGGATTGTCTTATCTATATTTTTTGCATTGCCGTATATTTCGTATGCCAGAGTGACTTGATTTAATGTTTTGCCGCACTCCAGTTTAAACGGATTGTTCTTGCTTGCAAAAGTAAAGTATTTTATTTTGACAATACCGGTGTAATTCATGCTTTTATTAATCGGCATTTAAATCTCCAAGCCTAATTTCATAAAAAACTAATATTTTTGTTCAATAAACTCAAGCTTAAAGGATTAGACTTTTTAACTATGAAGCAGCTATGATGCTTCATAGTCGTTCCTCATTAGCGGTAATAATGGATAATAAAAAATTAAACGCTGGATAGTATTGGAAATATAATGTACAATTCCGGTAAACAATAGCCGATTAAGTTATTGGAATCTGGTCAATTTATTTGTTATTGGAAATTTAATGGAATCATCAAGAAGAAAAAAGGATCTTAAAAAACTTAAAAAGGCTTTTGAGGCTTTAAGAGATAGTGATTATTCATTTAGACTTGATAGAGCTTCATCATCGGATTGTTCTGATCTTTTTCCGGAATTCAATTCCATGGCAGCTTCAGTAGAGGGAAATCATAAAAAGCTGAAGAAAAAGCTTTTAAGGCATCTTTATACAGATGAAATGACTGATTTGCCAAAACGCCAGGTTTTAATGTCGGATATACAAAAAACAAATAATCCGGTATTGTTTCTGATTAACATTGACTCATTCAAGGAAATAAATGATTTTTACGGCAATATCTTCGGAGACTATACTCTTATAGAAGTCAGTAATCAGTTAGAAAAATTGCTTCCAAATGAATCTTATAAACTCTACAAGATGCCTTCCGATGAATACGCAATACTATGTGATAAACCCCTGGATAAAAGGGAAATAAGGGAATTTGCTCTATTTTTATGTCTGACAGTAACCGATACTCCAATAACACTAATAGAAAATGATATATATATAAAACTAACAATTGGAGTCTCAACTGCGGTGGGTCTGGCAGAAAAGATTGTATGGCTTGATCTTTTAAAAGACGCAGACATGGCTCTTAAATTTGCGAGAAAAGAAGGCAAGTCAATAGCGATTTACCATGAGTCAATGGGTATTTCAAAGGAATATGAAAATAATTTAAAATGGGCAAAAATAATAAGAGAAGCACTTCTTGAAGATAGAATTATTCCATTTTTCCAGCCGATATATAATAATAATACAAAAAAAATTGAAAAGTATGAATGCCTTGCCAGAATAAAAATGCCTGACGGACGAATAATTCTTCCGAACAATTTTGTGCATGTAGCAAAAAAAACAGGGCAGTACAGTGAAATAACAAGACGTATGGTCGCTAAATCATTTGAGGCATTTAAGGACAATCGCTATGAATTTTCGATAAATCTTTCTTCCATTGACATACTTAATATAGATACAAATTATTATATAAAGTCAAAACTGATGGAGTACGAAAATATTGCTCAAAATGTAGTTTTTGAAATTCTTGAGTCAGAAGGTATCGAGAATTATGATAGAGTTAAGGAATTCATAACTGATATTAAAGGTATGGGATGCAAAATTGCCATTGATGATTTTGGAAAGGGCTATTCAAACTTTGAATATATATTAAAACTTGATGTAGATTTCATTAAAATTGACGGTTCTCTGACAAGGGGGCTTGAGAAGGACAAGAACTCTCAGATTATAACAAAGACGATTGCTGATTTTGCTAAAAAGCTGAATATAAAAACTATATCGGAATATGTAAATACAAAGGGTGTTTTTTCAAAAGAAAAAGAACTGGGTATCGATTATTCTCAGGGTTATTTCTTTGGAGAACCTAAAGAGACTATTGATTAATATTTTTTTTATTAACAAATAACTTTTCAATTCTTCATCTTTTTAATAACATAATGCTATTCCTTTTATTGTGATGGTGACAAGATGAGTGAGCTATGGTACAAAGACGCTGTATTTTATGAGTTGAACATCAGGGCATTCATGGACTCCAATAATGATGGTCATGGTGATATTAAAGGACTTATAAGTAAACTTGATTATTTAAAGGATCTGGGAATAGATTGTATATGGCTGCTGCCGATCTACCCTTCTCCCGGAAGAGATGACGGTTATGATATTAAGGATTTTTATAATATAAATCCGGATTATGGTACCCTTGATGATTTTAAAGAACTGATAAAACAGGCTCACGACCGGGATCTGCGCGTTATTGCGGATTTAGTTCTTAATCATATCTCGGATGAACATCCGTGGTTCATTGAAGGAAGAAGCAATCCTGATTCACCGTATCATGATTATTTTGTATGGTCAGATGATCCGGCTAAATATCCTGAAGCAAGAATAATATTTATAGATACAGAGATATCCAATTGGACATGGTGTAATCAGGCGGGAAAGTATTACTGGCACAGATTTTTCAGTCATCAGCCTGACCTTAATTTTCACAATAAAGAAGTACAGAATGAGATAAAAAATGTAATCAAGTTTTGGCTTGATCTTGGGCTTGACGGTTTTAGAGCTGATGCGGTTCCGTATCTTTTTGAAAGGGAAGGGACAAACTGCGAGAATCTTCCTGAAACTCACGTTTATTTAAAAGAACTCAGGAAGTTTATAGATGAAAACTATGAAGATAAAATTCTTCTTGCTGAGGCAAATCAATGGCCTGAAGATCTGGGACCCTATTTCGGGAACGGAGATGAGTTTCATATGGCCTTTCATTTCCCATTGATGCCCAGAATGTTTATGGCTATAAAAAGGGAAAATAACAGCGCTATCATTGATATAATCAAAAGAACTCCCGAAATCCCTGCAAACTGTCAGTGGACGACATTCTTGAGAAATCACGATGAACTTACCCTTGAGATGTGTACCGATGAAGAGCGTGACTATATGTACAATGAATATGCCAGGGACAGGCAGATGAAGCTTAACCTTGGGATTCGCAGAAGGCTTGTTCCTCTTCTTGACAGGGATTTTCGAAAAATTGAACTTATGTATGCCATGCTTCTGGCTCTTCCGGGATCTCCGATAATTTATTACGGTGATGAAATTGGAATGGGTGATAATATATATCTTGGTGACAGGGCGGGAGTACGCACTCCAATGCAGTGGAATGAGGACCGTAACGCGGGATTTTCCAAGTGTAAACCCTCTAAGCTTTATGCTCCTGTTATTACTGATCCGGATTATAATTATAATGCAGTAAATGTTGAATCACAGCAGAATCTTCCCAGTTCAATGTTTAACTGGTTGAAGGATATGATAGTAATAAGAAAGAAATATAAAATTCTCTCAAGAGGCGATCTGAATTTTCTTCATTCAAATAATAGAAGGGTTCTAAGCTTCTATCTTGAATATGAAAATGAGTATATGTTATGTGTTTTTAATCTTGCGGCGACTGACCAGCCTGTAAAAATTGATTTGAAACAGTTTCAGGGATATAAGCCGCTTGAAATTTTTGGTCAGACAGAACTTCCTAAAATTGGAAAATCAGCATACTTTCTGATGCTTGCAAGATACGGATATTATGTATTTTATCTCATAAAAAACAAAGCAGAAACTTGATAAATACTTTTAAATTTCAGTATTATCCGGGATTTCTGCGTTTTTAGGGATTATCACAATATGGTCCCTTATAAAATAATTTTTGCCGTCAAACTTATCTTTGTTATCCTTATTTGTAATTTTACAGTTTTTTCCTATTCGGGCGTTTTTATCTATGATGGCATTTTTGATATATGAATTTTCTCCAATACCTACATCTATGATATTATTGTCTCTATTTCTTAATTTTTCCCTCTGAAGTTCAAAAAAATCTGCTCCGAGCAATACTGAATTTTTAATAGTTACACCATTTGCAATCATGCTTCTAATACCGATAACCGATTTTGTTATTGCAGCTTTTTGAATTACAGATCCCTCGGCTATCATGGATTCATTTATACTACTTCCAATTATCTTTGATGAGGGAAGGTATCTGGCATTGGTAAAAATTCTCTGTTCATAGAAATCGAAATTCGGATTGGGTGACGCAAAATCAAGATTTGCTTTTAGAAATGAGCCTATTGTACCTACGTCTTCCCAATAATCGTTAAACAGGTAAGCAGCAGTTTTCATTGTTTTAATTGAGTGAGGAATAACCTCTTTTCCAAAGTCTTTATAATCTGTATCCAGAAGAGTTAAAAGGGATTCAATATTAAAAAGATATATACCTGCTGACGCGACATATTCCCTTTTCCCGTTGCTACCGGGATAATTTGCCTGAATAAAACTTCTGCTTTTAAATTTATCCAGCGTAGCATCATCTTTTGGTTTTTCTGTGAAATCAGTTATTATATCCCGGTCAACTTTTACCAGTCCAAAGGATTTTGCCTCTTCACGTTCACACGGAATTAATGTTAGAGTCGCGTTGGCTTTAGATTTTATATGAAAATCGTACAGTTTTTTATAATCCATGCTGTAGACTTGATCACCGCTGAGAATCAATACGTATTTTATATCTCTATAAACTGAGAGGTGTTTTATGTTTTTTCTAACCGCGTCGGCTGTTCCCTGGTACCAGTCTGTTGATTCCATTGACTGTTCTGCTGCCAGGAGGTTTACAAAACCCCTGTGGAAATTGTCAAATCTATAGGTTTGGGTTATATGCTTGTTGAGTGATTCTGAGTTAAACTGGGTTACTATGAATATTTTATTGATATTAGAATTGAGACAGTTGCTTACAGGTATGTCTATAAGCCGGTACTTGCCTCCGATTGGTACAGCAGGTTTGGATCTGTCTTTTGTCAGGGGGTAGAGTCTTGATCCCTGACCTCCGCCAAGTATGATTGCGATTGTGTCCTTCATTTGCTGCCTCACTTTCAAAGTATATTTAAATATTATCACGAACAGTAATATTTGAAAAGTAAAAAA
>JAGLSM010000098.1 GCA_023135745.1 Spirochaetota bacterium
TATTTTTGTAGGCCATAACCTTGCCCGCATCAGTTTTGATATTAAAGGTTTCTTTAGCGGATAGATATGGTTTTTTTTCCGGTCCGGTAAAATGACCTGCGGTAACCCAGCCAAACAGGCCAATGATAATCAGGAAAAAAGCTGTAGTTGGGATGGATAAACGGATACGGTCTACTTGCAGCTTGCGCATTCTGGAACTGACTATACTGTAGACAGCAAGCAGAAAACCGGCCAGGTGAAAGAGTCCCGATGGGCCGGAAAATAAAAAGGATTTGAATGAGAAAAAAGAGATGAAATAAGCGCTGCCCGGTGCATGTACGATACTTGCCTGCAAGGCTCCCTGTCCAAAGATGGAAAAGATCGGGAAAAAGATTATACTGATAATAAGGGGTGCAAATCCGATAACCAGTATCAGCGCCATAAACGCCATAATAGTCATAATGAGAATGTCTTTTAAGGTTGTAACTTCGTTATCACCGGACGCAGTAAATAGAAGTATTGCTGTTATGAAAAACGCGTAGAAAAAGACAATTCCTGTATCAATAAAATATTTTCCTATAAAGGCATATCCGGCTCCTTCTGTAAAAGCCATAGGCAGGCGGGCGATGGCCAGCAGCAAGATTACCCACAAGAGTTCCCGGAAAAATGGTTTTAGAGACGCGGTGAATATTTGGAGGCGGTTCTTAATCACAAAACGGCCGCGGAAAAATTCTTTCCAGGAGGAAACCCCCTCACTTCCGTACCGTTCCAGAAGCAGGAACGGCATACTGAGGGCTGCGAATTGGGAGAAAACAAAGAGAGAATTAAAGGAAGCAGGGTCTATTCTGATTATTTCACCAAGTGTTAGTCGGGAGAGAAATGTTACTGTTGCCAGACTGATTAGCAGTAAGGGGAGAATCCGCCGAGCGTCCAGAAAGAAGAATCCGTATATCAGGCAGATCAAAACTCCCATCCAGGTACTGCCCAGGCTCTGCAGAATACCGCCAATTGAGAATAGAGACTTTTCATTGGCTGAAATAACGGCCATGCTCTCTCCCATGCCGGAAATACCCAGCAGCATTGGGATATATACATAAAGCCAGGTAAAGACAAAAACAAAGGCAAAACAAACGGCAATAAACCGGATAATAGAAAAAGGCTGCTTTTTAACGGACTCCATGGTTTCTCCAAAAAAGGGTGATTGATCCTATTCTATATTGACAATAGTCAAAAGTCACACTATTAATATGTAATTCTTTCTTTGAAAAGGTTATGGCCAATGAATTTTGAAACAAACATTATCAAAATCACATCTGACAACATTGCGGAACATCCTCAGGTAATATGTTTTATAAATCCTAAACATGAGTTGTATCACAAGAAAATTGATTGGCTTAAAGATCAATTTAAAAATGGGTTAACAATTAAACTGTTGTATATCAATGGTGAGAAAAGACCTGTCGGATTTATTGAATATATTCCGGGAGAATATTGCTGGCGGGCAGTTAAGGCGAAGGGATATATGTTTATCCATTGTCTTTGGACCAATGGTAAAAAATATCAACATCAAGGATTAGGTACTCTTCTAACTGATGAAGTTGAAACAGACGCGAGAAATATGCTTGGTGTTGCCGCAATTACTAGCGATAAATCTTTTATGGCCAATAAGGAAATACTTATAAAAAATGGTTATAACACAATAGCAGAATCCGGAAAAGAACAATTAATGGTAAAACAATTTAAAGACGGTCATTTGCCGTCTATAAATAATTGGCAAGGTGAATTGGAAAAATATAAGGGATTATCTATTGTTTATTCGAAACAGTGTCCTTGGGTTGCTCGATTTATCGAAGAAGTAAAATTCGTTCTTGAAGAAAATAATTTAAAACCTTTAATTATTGAGTTAAAAACTGCAGTTCAAGCACAAAGGGCGCCTTCTCTTTATAGTGTTTTCAATTTAATTTATAATGGTAAATTACTGGCAGATCGCTATATATCAATAACACGTTTCAAAAATATTATAAAAAAGGAAATAAAAAAATAATCAGGAACTTAATCCTTCAATAACTTTTTCACAATACTCTTAAATTCACTGTTATTACGAAATTTTTTGAAAGACTGATCCCGCATGGGATTTGGTATTTTACGGTACCTCAGGTTTTTTTTGTATTTAAATGCAAAAATTAGATTTTTAATAGACAAATGCATTTTATTAAGTCCCGCGTATGCACATGCCATGTTGTAATAGTACATTGGAAACACAGGGTCAATTGAGATACCGTATTTGAAGAGATTGAGTGATCTATGAAGTTTTCCAATACTTCCATAAGATATGCCAAGACTATTAATTAAAACACGCATGTTTGTCCGTGGTAAGGTTTTTTTCCTTTTTTGAGAATCCAGAATTTTTTTATAGTAGATTATTGCTTTTTTATAAAGGGAATTATTATAGAAGTTATTCGCAAAAAGAAAATTTTCATATAAACCAGGGGTATAGTTATTTACAATTTTTATTGATTTCAGCAGTTTTAAAAACTCTTTTAGATTTTTAGTTATAAAGGATGTTTTGGAAAGGTGAATATCAATCCAGTATCCGTCTTTTGAAAGGTAGGCATTGATGTTCTTTTGGTTGATTTTTATACCCTGATAAAAAGGTATAATATATTCCAGAAGGGCAATCCTTTTGAATTTTGATAATTTGATATTTGTTTTTTTAAGGGAGCTTTTTTTAGTTTTGTTCCAGTAATACTTTCTGCATGTTGACTCGTCTCCCTTTAAAGGAGCTTTTTCAATAAAAACTGACATTATTATACCGTTTTCCCTGTTTAATAAATAAAGCATTCTTCCGTTTCCGTCTTTTTTAAGACGGTCTTTTTTTAAATTGAAGTTATCACCGTTTATAGAGAGTGCCCATTTTAATCCTGGTAGTGCAGCGAGAATTTTTGAATTATTTAAAGGAGCAGTATATAAAAATGCACTTGAAAAAATGGATAAAAAAAAGATTATAGAGGTTTTTAACATAATTTTATTTCCTTGTATTTAACGTATTTATATCTATAATGATAGTAAAAAAGTAAATTGACTGTTAGAAATTTCATTTTTTGATGTCTCAGGCCGTTAATATAATTATAAATAGGCTTTTGGAGCAGTTAAATGGCAAAAGAAGATTCTTTTAATAAAGATTATTATGATCTTAATACCTTTGGTTTTATTGAAAAACTAAAAAAACAGATTCATGAAACATTGGATCGAATTTTAAATAAATATAAAAATATTGAACTGGAAAAAATAATTTATCCTTCTATAAAAGAACTTGTAATAAACGCGACAAAGGCAAATATAAAGAGGATTGTATTTGCCGAACATGATCTGGATATTGATGATCCGGATGACTGGGTCAAAGGATCCGGTTTGTTAAAAGATACATTAAGAGAAGAGTATATTGCCCAGTTCGCGAAAAAGGCTCGGACACTTAATTTCAAGGTAAAAATAAGATACATCTATAACTCAAAAGGTATGAGAATTGAAGTTATAAATAATACACCAATTCCTAAAATAGATGAAGAGAGAATGAGGGTAAAACTTTCAGTAGCAATGAAATATGATTCCCTTGCTAAATACTATCTTGATA
Organism: Spirochaetota bacterium; assembly: GCA_023135745.1. Lineage (GTDB taxonomy): Bacteria > Spirochaetota > JAGLSM01 > JAGLSM01 > JAGLSM01 > JAGLSM01. The sequence continues at coordinate 3,611 of JAGLSM010000098.1, forward strand.
ATTTTGATGATGTGGAAGGCTCCGGGATTGGTCTTGCTATGCTGATTATTCTCCTGAAAAATAACGGGTTTGATCCGAAGTATCTCAGGATAGGAAGTCACGGCGATGAAACGGTGGCAAGAATTGAGATACCTTTCAGTGATAAATATATTCCCTACAGGGATGCCCAGCATAAGGAAAAACTAAAACAGGATACAACACTTATAAAAGGTAAGGCGAAGAAGTAAATAAGACCTGTATCTTGAAATAAATTTCTATTTTCCCTATTTTTAATAAAACTAAAAAATGGAATAAAGTATGCGCCAAATAAAAATGTTATTTGTGCTTGGACTCGTATTTATCTTGAGTTCTTTTTCAGTTTATGCTGATTCAGCAAAAACCAATAAAATTCTATCAATGACTTCATGGAAAATTGAGGTTGACAGCATTGGTAACGGGGTGAGCAGTACTTCCAGTAATATGGGACCTGATTTATCTATTGGGGCCTCGCTTTTTGGCGGGTTAAAATTCCAGCCGGTAAAATGGTTTTCTGCTGACTTTACAATAAATCTGCTTCTTTCTGTATCTAAAACTATGATGGGGTTAAAATATGGAGATGAATCAAGATTCTACACGTCTACTAATTATAGATTGGGACTAGTTAATGATGACACGGCTAAACCGGCAATCAAATTATATAACTTTGATTTTAAAATTATAACGTCTCTTTTTGATTTTAAAATTTCGGGACACAAACCTCATGGCAATTGGGATAAAGAGGGCGATTTTTTTGGTTTGTATAACGCAGTAACAAATGTATCAGCTGCTGATCTGTATAATGAAATAAGCAGTGTTAATATTAGTCTCATTGGAAAAAAAGGAGTGTTGCGCAGGTTTAAAATTTTATTTGAACCATTGAACTGGAGAGATAATAGCAGATTTTTTATTAAGTATTTTTCAAAGTCAGATGCTATTGATCTAGCCTTTTTACATAAGGAAGACTTGTCAGAAAGATCAATTCTAAAAGGATATATCCCTGTTGAGAAGAAAAATAGATCGACCTCTCTCTACTTAAAATATAAAGCATCAAAAGCATTTCACTTGTTATTTGCCGGTATTACGTCAGGGAGTGAAAAAATCGGGGATAAATATACATATGTAGAATCTTCTGCTGACGGTATTGGCGAATATGGTTCATCTTATGTTCGTAAGGAATCCATTCTTGCTTTGAAAGACACATTAGGCGGGACAGTGCAAATAAATACTTATTTGGATGCTATTGATTTGGATGTGCGGTTTTCCTATTATGGATTAGTATCTGATTCAGGGATACGAAAGCATGAGAAACATACATTGATGCCGTATTCCAAGTGGGGAAATAAATGGGTTGTGGAAACCGGTTTAAATATGAAACTTTCTCCATCAATTTGTTTCAAACCGGGATTTTTTTACAGACAAAATATCATAAAAGCTAATCCCATGATTGTATCATTTTCAAGTACAAACAGTATGGTATATGTTAACCCTCGAAATAGGCTTGATAATCCATTTGCTGTTACAGATAATCGTGAAGCTTTATCTATGGAAACTGCATTCATATATGGAAACAACAAGAAACCTTTCATAATGAGTCTGGTTTTTAATTATACGCAGTTACCCAAAGAAACAGATGCTGAGTTGTTTTATATGCAGGAGGCACAGCAAACATTGGGTTATTCAAAAGGTTTTCCTGCCGCGGATGTTTTTAAATTACAAACGAAATTTGTTTTTAAGCTGTCACAAGCGTTACGGATTGGCTGTAATTTTATATATGCAAAAGAGCAAAACCGGTATTATCCCGGGATGATCATAGAAAAACATACGCTTGTTACTGAGGCATCGAGTTATCATCCTTATCGAATTATTGAGTATTATGAAGCCGGTTTTGATATTAATCTGCAAAACAGATTCCAATTAACGTTGTCTTTGAAAATTGACGCATGGGGACCTAATGAATTCATGCAGGTATATGATATAACATATCCGCTCCAATTTAGGGGAGTCTTCAAAGTTTATTTAGGTGATTTGTTTTCCAGGAAAACACATAGCAGTATTGCTGTCAGTTATGAAATGAGGCAAATTGATAAGCATGCTTTGGCTAATGAATGGTTTTATGGTGATAATGCGTCTCTGCATGAGGTTTGTCTGTACTGGGTTCTTACTTTTTAATACTTGCAAATTTATTTTTATTAAATAAAATGAATTCTTTAAGGGGAAATAGGTGACACAGGATTATCATTCATTTGACGGAAAAGAATTATCAAAGATTACTGATATTAATCTATTTTTAGATGATTCCGGAGTTACTAAATCCGACCTCTTTAACAATAAGGGCGCCCTTCTTGTTTTAAAGGGCAAGATCCCTCCTGATAAGATTTTTAAAATGCCTGTATACACATATATTGATTCTATTAATAAACATGTCAGCTATTTAAATAATGATGTAATAAGTGATCAGGAAAACCCTTTCCCCAGGGAGGACAAGGATCGTCTGGCACTTGTCGAAGAAAAGCGCAAAGAAGCAGTAAAAATTTACGGAAGTAACACTCTGGATATTTATGATTCTGGAATGAATATGATAAAAGATCTTTTTAAGATTGATACAACAAGCTTTGCCAAAGCTGAAGATATTGTCAATGAGACTTATAAAAAAGACCGAATTGCTGTTCACTCGTGTATTCATTCTCTTCGTTTTTCAGATACTTATACTTACAATCACAGTTTTTCAGTATATCTTTTATTCACTCAGGCACTTGAGGATTTTAGAGTTTACAATAATTCAAAACAATTCTTTGATGTGTTTAAAGAAATGTGCCGAAATATCAATTTTAATACACAGAGTATTAAGAAATATGGACTTGGCTCATTACTTCATGACTATGGTAAAATTTTGATTCCGGATGAAATACTCAACAAGCCTGGGAAGCTTACCAAAGAAGAATTTGAAGTGATGAAGAGTCATCCCGGTTTAGGCGTTAATCAGCTTAAAAAGCTTGATATTGATGATCAGCAAATTCTTGAACTAGTCGGAAACCATCATCCTGAGTATCCGGTTTTTCCAAAAAATGTAAGAAATCCTCTCGCAATGATATGTAATATTATTGATATTTATGATGCCTGCCGTTCTGACAGATGTTACAGAAAGGGATGTTCCTATGAAAAAACGAAGGAAATTCTTGAGAGTAATAGAGTAAAGCTCGGTTGGGATCCTTTTATTTACATGGTTGTAACCCGTCAGACAATCCCAAAATTTGAAGAAAAAATGGAATAATACTCTTATTAAATTTTTCAAAAATGGGAAAAATCATTTTTTACACTAAAAATTCTTTATATTTATAAGAGAATATTTATTAATCAAATTTGATGCTTTTCATTTGGGCATATGCAGCGGTATAAATCCTTCTTGAGAGAATATTTTGAATTACTCTTAAGATGGAATAATCTGTTTTAAAAAGGAATAATAATGGAAAAATTTAAAGAGCTTGGTTTGTCTGATGAAACCCTTGCCGCGATAAGTAAAAAAGGATTCGAAGAACCAACCGAGATACAGACTCTAACAATACCTCTTCTTCTTAATAATACAAGCGATATAATTGCTCAGGCCCAGACAGGTACCGGAAAAACA
>JAGLSM010000099.1 GCA_023135745.1 Spirochaetota bacterium
TTCGCTTGGTCCTTCTCCATTTATTGAGGCCATTGCTCTATCTGTTCAGTATCGGATTTTAGAGCGGAGTTTTGTTGATCTTGCTCTTGCTGTTATTTATGAATTTCCTATGAAGCGCAGTATTGATCTTCTTGGAGGGAACCGGGTATTTGAAAGTGTATTGATTGTCAGTAAGAATCTCGGATCGCACAGGAATGTTACAATAAATCTTAAATACGGGCGTGACGGCAGGGAAGATTTTCTGGAATGGGCTGTTGGTGCTAAAACACCTTTAACTAAAGATGCTCATGGAATTTCCATGGGTCTGGAAATTATGGGTGATTTTAAAGAAGCATGGTCGTTTCTTCCGGGAATTTATTTTCCTCTTGGGGGGTTAAATACATTTCTAAAAACAGGTATTGAATTCTCCCGGAATGGTTTACATCCAAACATTACCCTGTTGTATCTTTTTTAGGAATTAAATATGAAAAAATTATTCCGCATCTTTGTTTTTATATTATTAAGCAATAGCGCGTTTTCCCATGATTACTGGATGCTTTTTAATTCGGCGCGGAAAAAGGTTGTTATCGGATGCGGACATAATTTTCCCGTAAGCAGTTTTCTTCTGAAGAGAAGCCTGTTGCACCGGGTACAAATTAAAATTGCCAGTAGGGGCATGGTTAAATTAAAGATAAAAAAATCAGGAACCAGGTGGACGGCTTCAATTCCTTCTTTATCGCCAGGGATATATGCAGGGCAGTATGTAATAAAAAAAGAGGGCGATGATGAGCCGGTCTATTATGCGAAATTCATACATTTACATCCGCCTGCTAATTCAAAAAAGAAGGACTTCATTATCGGACATGGTCTTGAAATAGTGCCCGTCTTAAGTCTTAAAGAAAAAATTAGAAATAGTCTTCCTGTTTTTCTTTTATATAATGGACGGAATATTTCCGGGCAGGTTAGTGTTACTGAGGAAAAAGGCAGCGTTTATTACAGATATGTTTCAAAACAAAGGGGTTGTACTTTACCTGTCAAGACCGGAAAACGGTATTTGATCACAGCAAGGTACAAAGGTAAATCATGTTCTTTAACCTTGAGTTTATAATTGAAAAGATCAAAAAAAGATTAACCACTAAGTCACAAAGTTCACGAAGGGAGGGGTTAATAATGGTTGTAATCTTGAATGAAAAATATTACGAGAATAACTTTTCATGGTTGAAATAATGTTATTTAGCAGGATGATTTAAAAAAAACTTTGTGCTCTTCGTTTCTTCGTGGTTAAAAAACTCCATTCTGTGATCATACAAACTTTGCGTCTTGCGAGAGAAAAGAAATTATACGCAGAAGGAAAAACTCTGAGGTTTTACAAGAGATGAATTTAAGGAGATTCCATGTATATTAGAAAAACAAGCTTGTTTCTTATAATTATCTTATTAAATATTTTGTTTGTACTGCCGCTAATGGGGCATGGAACTAAGTACAGACTGATAACAAAAGGTACAGGAATTGAAGTGCTGTATGCTGATGGAACTCCTATGTCTTTTGCTGAAGTGAGAATTTTTGCTCCGGGCAAGAAAAAGCTATATCAAAAAGGTATGACGGACAGGATGGGCCGGTTTATGATTGCTCCTGAATATGCAGGTAAATGGAAAATACTTGTAAGCGATGGTATGGGTCATGGTATAAAAACTGAATTGTCTGTTAATAAAAATGGACTCGTTAGAAAAGATGCTTTTAATAATAGTCTTCCGCTATTTTATAAACTTTTAACAGGGTTGAGTCTTATATTTGCTATAACGGGGATGTGGATGTATTTTTCAATCAAAAGAAAAAATAAAGAAAGACCGGCAAACTAACTTGCATATACCAGATGGTTTTTTAAATCTTCCTGTAATATTGACAGGCAACGGACTGGCATTGGGATTTCTTTATACTGCTGTAAAAAAAACAGCTAAAATGCTGCCCCCTGAACGTATTCCTGTGATGGGTCTTTTAGCGGCTTTTATATTCATGGTCCAAATTATAAGCTTTCCTGTTCCCGGGGGAACTTCGGTACATCTATTGGGTGGTGCGTTGGTAGTGATACTGTTGGGACCATGGACGGGTCTTCTTCTTGTAACGGCATCATTATTTTTACAGGCTGTATTATTTCAGCATGGCGGTATTTTGACTATTGGCATAAATATAATTAATAACGCGGCAGCCGCGTGTCTGACTGCAAACATCATATTTAATCTTTTTTCAAAAAAGAGGCTTCTTACAGCGGCCGGACTTGCTTCCTTTTTTTCTGTTATTGCCGCTGCTGCTTTCTGTATTGCTGTGTTGTCTGTCGGGATGGTAATTCCTTTGAAGCTTGCTGTTATACCGGTCGCAGCGGGATATATTCTGGCTGCCGGGCTTGAAGCTTTTGTTACTGTAATGATTATTATTACTATAAAAAGAATCCGCCCTGATTTACTTAAACTGAATCGAATATGAAACATTCTTTTATAGATAAATACAGTTCGCTTGAAAGTCCGATCCACAGGATTTCTTCATCATTTAAATTTACTTTTGCTTTTACATTCCTAATTACTGTTTTACTTCTTCCTCTGGATAAAATTGAATTTTCCGGAATAATAATTGCGTTTGTTTTTCTTATGGTTTTCAGCGCGATCCTTGCAAGCAGGGTGCCGATATCCTTTGTATTAAAAAGATCAGCAGTAATTCTTCCTTTTTCTGTTTTTATTATGATGACCAATTTTATACTTTGCGGCGGGAAATTGGAAATTCTTCTGATGTTTTTTTTAAAATCTTATATCAGTATTCTGATAATTATTCTCCTGGTTTCAACAACGAGTTTTGCTTCTATTATTTCAGTTCTGTCCCGGATTCATTTGCCGCGGGTGTTTATCATTGCGTTTTCCTTTATGTATCGTTATTTTTTTGTACTTATTGATGAACTGGAAAAAATGTTGAGGGCGGTTAAGCTTCGTTCCTGCGGTATTAAGAGGCGGAGGCTCTTAATGACGTATGTTCATATCATTGGGATTTTATTTATACGAAGCTATGAGCGGGCCGAACGTGTTTATAAGGCAATGGTTCTCCGTGGCTTTGATGGAAAGAGTGATAATTTATGAACGCGGTTGAAATAAAAAATCTTAACTATAAATATCCGGACGGTAATATCGTTTTTAATGGTCTGGACCTTGAATTGAAGGAAGGTGAGTCTCTTGGAATTGTGGGTCCTAATGGGGCAGGGAAGACGTCCCTGTTGTTATGTCTGAGCGGACTATTGGACACACAGAAGATGATCAGGATTTTCGGGAAGTATTTAGATAAAAATATAGCCCCGCAGATAAGGAAGAAGATCAGTTATGTCTTTCAGAATCCGGATGATCAGCTTTTTATGCCGACAGTATATGAGGACATTGCTTTTGGTCTGATTAATTTGGGAATCAGGAAAAAAGATATCTCCGGCATTGTAAAATCGTCATTGGAATCTGTCGGGATGTCCGGATATGAAAAAAGACACAGCCACCATTTGAGTTTCGGTGAAAAGAAGCGGGTATGCCTTGCTTCAGCTCTAGCCAGAAAAACCCGTCTCATGTTTTTTGATGAACCTGTAAATGAGTTTGATCCTAAAGGTAGAAGGGAATTCATAAAACTCATCAAGGCAATCAAGCAGACGAAATTAATTGTATGTCATGACCTTAATCTGGTTTTTGAAACCTGCTCGCGGACCATTGTATTGAATAAAGGCAGGATTGTTGCAAGCGGAAAAACAAAGAAGATATTAAGTGATAAAAAACTAATGAGAGAAAACGATCTTGAAGTGCCATATTTGTTAATGAATAGGAGATAATTAGACACGGATTTTTTGGATTTTAAGAAGGTCATTGATTCTATATCGATGCGGATGAATATCCTTAATTACTATAGAAATGAACCAGTGTTAAAGTATATTTTTTTTTATAATAGTTGAAAAATCAGAATAAATCCTCTAAAATCCATGAAATTATCTTCAATATTAAAGCATGAAAAAGCGTAATAAATTTTGAACTAACTCAAACCTGAAAAATCCGTGTCAAAAAAAGAAAGTACTATGAATATAAAAACTTTTAACAGCTCTGAAGATTTTGAAATACTTGTGGGCCAGGATGACAGGAGTAATGATTATCTTACTTTTAAAATCGCGTCCCAAAAAGATATCTGGTTTCATGTCAGCGGATTCCCTGGCAGCCATGTTGTATTAAGTTCCGGAGATACAGTACCCGGAGCTGCAAGTATTAAAGAGGCCGCGGGACTTGCCGCGTATTTTTCAAAAATGAGGAACGCGGGGAAAGTATCAGTCTCTTATTGCATGATTAAAAATGTTTCAAAAGCCCGGCATGCTGATCCCGGTACAGTGAATATACGTTGCTCAAAAACGATTAAGGTAATTCCTAAGTTGATTTGAATTTGATTCCCAAACAGTATATATGTGCTCTAGGTCAGGATTCGTTTTATTCTAAATTTAGTGATGGAACGCGGATTGAACGGATCAGACGGATTTACGCTGATCTTTTTTTATTAGTATTTTATATGAAGCAAATCTAAAGAAAGCCTTTGTATTTTGAATGTTTTTCTTAAAAAAACTAAATAATTAATCCGTGAAGATCAGTCGCATCCGTGTTCTATATATTAATAGGGATAGTAGCATTAACAGTTTTGTGAGAGATGAAGATATTTTGTATCAATTAATATACTAATGATGCCATCATGCGTATTTTTGAGTATAAAATTTAAAAAATAGGTCGAGGAATGTATGCGGATAACGGGATTAACGCGGGAAGAGGTATTATCAAAAAAAGCCCGGGGACTTGTAAATGATTATGAACCTAAATCAAACAGAAGTATAGCCAGGATTATATTTACTAATTTCTTCACGATATTCAATTTGCTTCTTTTACCTTTGCTTGTAATTCTTTTTTCTCTTAAGCAGTACAAGGATGTAATGTCAGTTGGTGTTATTGCTCTTGCCAATACCCTTATAAATTTATTTCAGGAAATAAAATCAAAAATTGCTCTTGATAAAATTAAGATGAGCAATCCTCCAACAGCTCTTGTTTTAAGAGATGACCGGGTAGATTCAATTCCTGTGAAAGAGATTGTCCAGGGAGATTATCTATTATTAAAATCCGGAGAACTTGTGCTTGCTGACGGGCATTTAGTTGAATCCCAAAATTTGGAAATGGATGAATCAATGCTGACCGGAGAGTCTGATTATATTCAAAAAAATAATAAGGACAATGTCATGTCCGGGAGTTTTGCTGTCACAGGCAGCGGTGTTTATATTGCGGAAAAAATCGGAGCAGAATCCTATATGCAGAAGGTTGTAGAACAATCGAGGAAGGCTTCTTCATTGGTTACTCCACTTGAACACAAGGTGCGTATGCTTGTCAATACTTTCATGGGGGCGTGTCTGTTTATTGCAGTATTGCTGATTATGAATTATTGGCCTTTTTCAGGAAAAATTGTTGAACCTGTGAGATTTATTGTGGCAAGCGTAACATCAATGATACCTCAGGGTCTTGTTCTTATTGTTACGATCACTTTCGCGCTTGGGGTCATAGCGTTTGCGAAGGAAGGCGTTATCTTTCAGAAATTCAATGCGGTTGAGGCTCTATCGGATGTCAATCTGATCTGTATGGATAAAACCGGAACCCTTACTCACAACAGGATAGTGGTGAAAAAAATTATTCCGTTAGGAAAAACAAAACCGGATACATTAAAAAAGGATCTTGCTGATCTTGCCTCATGTGTTAATGAGAGAAATAAAACAATTGACGCAATTGCTGCCCGCTTTAAAAGTAAAGACGCGAAGCTTGTTGAGGAGATTCCTTTCAAGTCAAAAAATAAATACAGCGCTGCCAGGGTTAAACGCGGGCGGATTACCACTGATTATATTATGGGTGCCTACGAAATGCTTCTACCTTTATTGAAATACCACAATACTGATCCGATAGCACAGCAGATATCTGAATTTGAATCTAAAGGAATGCGTACTATAGTAATAGGCAAAAGAAAGGCTGTTTCAAAAAAACTCAAGTCAAGTATTCAGGGATTTACTATTAGCGGTATAATAACCTTTTTTGAAGAAATAAAAAAAGAGGCTCCGTCGATACTTAAAAAGTTTTCAAAAAAAGGAATAAGGCAGGTAGTTATTTCCGGAGACAGTCTTACAACTGTTAAAAGTATCGCGATGCAGATTGGCTTGGAAAAAGCGGACAGCGGAGTTACAGGAATTGAGCTTGAGACCCTGGATCCTGAAAAATTTAAGGAGAAGGTTTTAGAGACTACTATTTTCGCTAGAGTTTCTCCTGAACAGAAGAGAGACATAATTAAAATTTTCAAGGATGCCGGATATTATACCGCGATGGTGGGGGATGGAGTAAATGATGTTCTGGCTCTCAAAGAATCCAACCTTGCGATAGCAATGGGGTCTGGAGGGAGTATGGCCAAGGATGTATCTGATATTATACTTGTGAATAACAAGTTCAGTATTCTTCCTTCAATACTTTCTGAAGGCGATAAAATAATTTCAAGGATTCAGGACTGCGCGAGAATTTTCACGTTGAAGAATTTTTACGCCCTGACAATGGTGATTGCCATTCTTGTTCTTGGTATTACTTTTCCTTTTTTACCTCAGCAGATTTCTCTGATTAATTTCATTACAATTACAATTCCATTATTGTATCTGATAAAATTTTCCAATTATAAAACAAAAGTGGAAAAGAGTTTTCTCCCTGACATTATCAGGTTTTCTGTAACCTTTGGATCATTGATTGCTGTTACGGCTCTTGGGCTTAATTATCTGTACACTGCAATTTTTGGGACGAAGATGCGTGTTGTTCAGACTGTTGCAATGGCGCCGATTGTTACCCTGGGTATAAGCTCATACCTTTATCTCTTGAACCGGGCGAAAGGATTTAAGGGCATACTTAAAGACAAACGAATGCTTATTGTATCAGCAGGTTTAATGGCCTTGTTTGTAGCGGCTGTTTATTTTCCGCCAATCAGAAAATTTGTAGAGATTGTTCCGCTAAAACTCAGAGACTGGGGATTTATCCTTGGGTTTACAGGACTCGCACTTATTGTTCAGCGGTTCCTGATGAAGTGGTATATGGGGAAAACGGAAGCCGGTTAGTCTTTAAATGATAGGAGCACGGATTTGACGGATTGCTTGTGCTGACAGACTGTGTAAAAAGTCC